>JAESSQ010000059.1 GCA_016764035.1 Gammaproteobacteria bacterium | reverse complement strand
CAGGAGTTTCAAGTATATTTAAACCTATATTATTTCCCAAATATAATATATCCCCATCTTTTACTTTTAAAAATTCAAAATTTGATGAAACTTTATAGTGAAAAATATTTTTGGCATTTTTATACCTATAAGCCAACTCTAAATGTCCACCAATATAATCAGCATGAGTATGTGTATTTAAAATATATTTTACTTTTAAATTATTTTTTTTTATATACTGTTCATATTCATCTATATCTCTTCTTGGATCAAGAATAACAACTTCTTTACTAACTTCATCACCAAATATAAAAGACACATGACCTAAATCATTATCTATAAAGTTCTCAAATATCACATTTACCCCTTTGACTTTTACTATTCTCACTATTTAGAGATTTAATTAGACCTTCATTTCTTATAATATTAGAGTTTAGTGCAAATATCTCAGGGAAACTATCTAAATACCCTTTAATATTTTCAATATTCATTTCTTGATCACTTTTATCAAAATATTCAATAATATTTTTCACTACTTCTAAGTCGTCGTACTCATCAACAGTAATTCTATAGTGACTATCATCAGTTTCATTTACTAAAGAACTTACATTAAATTTTTTTCTGTTTTCATTAAAGTACTGTGTAATATGCTCTCTTTCAAAAGGAAGTTTAGTATTAGCATTAGCCTCATACAAAAGGTCTTTTGAAAATACAGCACAATCCAATCCCTCTGCAAATGTTTTATCAAGATTAGCAAAATCTAAATTATAATTAATATATTTTTCTATAAGTTTATCGCAAATTTCAGGCTCGAATAAAGGACAATCCCCAGTTATTCTAATTATTCCTTCAACACTATCTTTAAGCTCTCCTAATGTTAAAAATGCATTATAATATCTACCCAATACATCATTTTCACTACCTTTAAAGACCTCATATCCAAGACTAGAAACATGTTTAGCGAGGATCTCATCTTCACTATTCTCTGTGGTGGCTAAGATTATTTTATCTATGTATTTAGCCTTTGATACTCTTTCTAGTAGGTACTCAATTAGAGGCTTATTTAATACTTTTGCCATAACCTTATTAGGCAATCTTGTAGAACCCATTCTAGCTTGAATTATTGCAACAAACATTTAAAGTTATCCTTAATCAATTTAATCTTTGAAAACCAGAATGACAGATCTCTTTATCTAATAGTTTTTTTAAATTCTTTTTATTTTTAGATATTAATTTGAATACTTCTTTTGCATCTCTTAAATACTTATCAACTATTTTTTTCTTATGTGCATAAGATATATAAATTACTGTTGAAGCTAAATAACCTCTTTTAAGCATCTCTTGAATAAATATTGTTTTTATTAGCATTAGTTCTTTCTCCTTTATTGCAATACTAACTATAGAAGGAATTCCAGCTATTTCTATATCTAAATTATATTTTTTAAATATTTTATTCAATTCTTTACCTATGTATTTCCCCATTTTCATTGTATATTCAGCAACATCATGTTTCTCAAAAAACTTTATAGTCTCGATGGCTGCTACACAACCACTTCTTTCGGTCCAATAACTACTACTAATGAAAGTATCTTGAGCAGCTTGCATTACCTCTTTTTTCCCAATTACTGCACCTATAGGGAATCCATTACCAAGGGCTTTACCAAAGACTGCAATATCAGGAACAATATCATAAAGTAAATGTTGTCCGCCAATATTAAATCTAAAACCTGAAGATATTTCATCAAAGATTAATACAGCTCCAATTTTTGTAGCAATCTTTCTCACTTCTCTTAAAAACTCTAAATCAACCTCTTTATATTTTTGAACTTCCATGATTATCACACCAAGTTCGCCTTTAGTATTTTTAACTATCTTTTTTAACTGTTCAATATCTTTATACATAAAGGGCATAGCAGTATTTTTCAAACTCTTTGGAACACCTTTTGTACTAAGCCCTGGTAATAACATATTGTCTAAATTTGATGCATCATTAAGGTTTGAAGATAAGTACCAGTCATGCCATCCATGATAACCACAAAATGCAATTTTATCTTTACCGCTATATGCTCTTGCTATCCTTATAGCAATAGTATTTGATTCACCCCCACTTTTAGCAAACCTAGCCATTCCGGCCCAAGGATGCAACTCAATAAGTTTTTCAGCAAGTTCAACTTCTTCTGGAGCATTTAATGTACACATATTACTCTTATCAATTGCTTTTTTTACTGCCTTATTGATAGTTGGGTTAGCATAACCTAAGACAGAGGTTCCAATGCCCATAATCCCCATATCATAATAATGTTTTCCATCAAGGTCCCATACTTCACAACCTTTTGCCTTTTCATAATATGCAGGCCATAGGTTTGGTAAAAACATTTCAGGTCTTTTTGATAAGAGCTGTGTGCCTCCAGGTATGATTTTTTTAGCTTTTTTATATAATTTTTGTGATTTGCCCATTAATTCTTCCTTTTTACCATTTTGTTGGATTATAAATACTCTCGCTAACATTTCCGAAAGTATCATCTATTTTTTTAAGATTATTTTCATCTAAATCTTTAATATTTTCAAATGTATCTAAATTTTGTTTTGCCTGATACAAGGTTTCACAACCAAAAAGCAATGAAGAATCTTTAGCTATAGTATTAACATAGGATAAACACAATTCATTTCTAGTAATCCTCAAATTTTGACTATATTCTTCCAATGCTTCTAAATGTTGTTTTGCTTTCCCTAACTTATCTGGAATTTTATTTATATCCATAAGCAATAAACCTTGTAAATATATGCTTCTAATAAAAATCAATTTATTTTTATTTTTTGCTTTTTCAAACCATTTATTATGTAATGCTCTTTGATCAAATATATTAAATGGTACTTGAATAATATCAATATCTTCATTATTTAGAGCCATATCAAATTCATCATTGGTATAGATGGATACTCCAAAATATTTTATCATTTTTTTTTCTTTTAGAAGACTTACTTTATTTGAAAATTCATCATTCCATTGGTTCATTAGATTACTATTATGCATCAATAGTCCAAATAAGGAATCTACTTCTAATTTGCTTATTGAGTTTTTAATTGAATCTATAAAATTAATTTCTTTTAGTATTAATTCTTTTGAATCTACTTTTGAAACTACACTAATATCATTATATTCTATAGTTTTTAAATATTTTCCGATAACTTCTTCACTATTTCCATAACCCTGCGCAGTATCTAAGCAATTAATACCTTTAGAACATACATAATTTAATATTTCGTCTACATCATTTTGTCTTGGTTGTCCATTGTTATTTGCTATACCATAGTCAATGCCAAACTGTACTGTGCCTAACGATAACTTTGATATTTTTTCAGTATTATATGTTATATACTTCATTTAACAATCTCATGCAAAGAACTAAGAATGTAGTTTTGTTCCTCATCTGACAGTGAATAGTACATTGGCAAGGAAAGAACTTCTTCATAATATTTATCCATAGTAGGCGTATCCTCATTTCCATAACCAAGTTCAATATAATATGGTTGTTTATTTATAGGTATATAGTGTACCATTGTGCCAATATTATATTCTAATAATTTCTTAAAAAGATCTATTTTAGATATTTTTATATTCTGAAAATCAATTCTCACAACATATAGATGATATGAAGATTTTCCATCATAAGGATATAAAGGAAATATAAAAGTATTTTTTCTTAATGCTTCATCATACTGTTGCGCTAAAGTTCTACGTCTTACTACATTTTTATCCAGCTTACTTAATTGACTAATACCTAATGCACACTGTATATCTGTAATACGGTAATTAAAACCTAAGGCAATCATATCATAGTACCAAGGTGCGATATCTTTATTGTATTGCATACCATGATTACGTAACAATATTATTTTTTCATATAGTTCTTTGTTATTAGTAGTTATCGCACCACCTTCGCCTGTGGTCATATGTTTTACAGGGTGAAATGAAAATATTGTACAATCACTATTTATACAACTTCCAGCTTTAACTCCTTCATATTCTGAACCTATTGCATGTGCACAGTCTTCTAGTACCTTGACATCATATACTTCACGGATATGCTTAAGTTTTTTTTGATCAACAGGGTTTCCTGAAAAAGCGACAGCATATATAGCTTTAATTGTAGGATCTTTCTTTATTCTTTCTTCACATAAATCTAAATCAATATTTCCATCTGCTTGAATATCTATAAATACTGGTTTAGCCTTTGCATATAATATAGCATTAGCAGTTGCAAGAAAAGAGTTTGGAGTCGTTAAAACTTTATCTCCAATATCTAAAAGAGTAAGGGAAGCTAAATGTAAAGCTGCCGTTCCATTTGAAACTACAATAGAATATTTAGCACCCGTATATTTACATAAATTTTTTTCAAATTCTTTTGCTTTTGGACCTGTTGTTATCAAAGGTGCTTTTAATGCTTTTACTACTGCATTAATATCATCTTGGTCTATAAGTTGTTTTCCATAAGGTATATATTGCATTATACTTCTTTTAATGTATCTAAATTTATAATTCTTTGACAACCTTCTAGGGTTGAGAGCCTATGTGCTATAATGAGAAGAGTTTTATCTTTACTCATACTATATATTTCTTCCATAATTTTAGCTTCTGTTTCATT
>JAESSQ010000058.1 GCA_016764035.1 Gammaproteobacteria bacterium | reverse complement strand
GTTATCGAGTCATTACGTAATCGATTATTCTTGCTCACATTTTTGGTTATTATTATTAGTTTTGCTATGGTGGAATTCATCGGTGATTTAGCGATTACCGAGCATCGCGTAACACAGGCAGCCATTCTCGCTGCTTTTTTACGCATGAGTGCAGTCGTTATCGTTACCCTGTTTGTGGTTTCTAGTACAGTACGTGAGCTTCAAGATAAAACATTGGAAATGATTCTGGCGATGCCGATTCAACGAGGTAATTATTATCTAGGTAAGTTAATCGGCTATTTTTATATTGCTATGGTCGTGTCTATTTTGTTTGGTAGTTTGTTATTACTGTACGCAGATCCGTTGCAAGTACTTATTTGGTCTATCTCATTATTTTTGGAACTGGTGCTGGTGGTAGCATTAAGTTTGGTTATGTTGTTCACGTTTAATCAGGTACCTTCAGCGCTTACCGGTGTATTTATTATTTATGGCGCCTCACGCATAGTCACATCTATTTTTCTTATGGCTAAGTACCCTATTATTGCGCATACATCGATAGCACAACAATTTATGGACGGCTTTATTGAGTTGTTAACATGGTTGTTGCCTGACCTGCATCGTTATACGCAAACAGAATGGTTGGCTTATAACACGGCCGATTGGGCAACGTTATTACCTTTGTTAGGGCAGACCATAATCTATCTATTCTTTTTATCATTTATTGCATTGTTTGATTTTTACAGAAAAAACTTTTAGTGTTTCGTTGTGCATAGTTATTACCATTTTTTTAACAAAGATCGCCCCGTCAGTGATGTTCCCCGTGCTGTAAAATTTTTTCTTGTACTCGCACTCTTACTGCAATTGCTGTGGCACAGTTTACAAGACCCCGTTGTAGCAAAAGCCGAAGATCTGGCAGCGCCCTTATCAACACGTACGTATGTCATGAGCTCATTGGGCGAGCCGATAGCCGTTTCGAAATTATTAAACCTCTGGTTACAGGCGTTTGACAATCAGCCAGGTGCAAGTATTTCTTTTCATCAACTGGATTACCCACGGCTAACCGAATGGCTGGATACCAGTTTGGCATTAGACCCTCGTGGTCACTACCCCATGTTGGTGGCAGCAAGGGTTTATGGCAGTATACAAGACCATGAAAAACAGCGGATAATGATGGATTATATCTTCTATAAATTTAATGAAGATCCGAATAAATATTGGCGTTGGTTGGCCCATGTGGTAATAACCGCCAAACACGAACTCAAAGATTTAGACCTGGCATTGAAGTACGCGAATGCGTTGGCTGAAAAAGCCACGGGTGAAAATGTGCCATATTGGGCAAAGGATATGAAAATTATCGTGTTGGAGGATATGGGGCAGCTTGAGGCAGCCAAAATACTCGTTGGCGCGTTAATTGAAAGTAATGAAATTACGGATCCGTATGAATTAAACTTTTTAACCCGTAAAATTATGGTTCTGGAAGAGAAAGTGTTGAAAAAACGTCAAAGTGTTGAAAAATAGACAATTATTTTAATAAAAAGACTATCTATTTTCTGTAAATACCTATTATATGAGCTATAAAACATTGGTATAGTAATTGCAATATGCACAATTAAGAAAATAATAAAAATAAATTTTGATGAATGATGCAATTAACATGAGACAACGTTATGAATGAAATACGAATGATTGCCCCCTTTAAAAACAGACGGCCACAATTAACGCCGACTAACTTCACCAGCAGCAAAAGACAAGGCGGTTTCACCTTAATCGAGATAGCCATTGTTTTGGTTATTATTGGCCTTTTATTAGGTGGTGTATTAAAAGGGCAAGAGCTTATTAATACCGCAAGAGTTCGCGCATTAAACAATACTGTCGACGGTGTTACAGCGGCTTGGTTTAGTTTTCAGGATCGCTACCGTAGTTTTCCTGGTGATTACACCCAGGCAACAATAAATCTGCCTGGCGCTCCGGCAGATGGAAATGGTAATGGTCAGGTTGGTATCGGTGCTGGTGGTGCAGATTCGCCAACAGAGCGTGCCAATGTATGGGTTCATTTACAAGCCGCAGGTTATATCACAGGTAATTATAATGCCGCTAATGTTGCTGTTGATGAATATGGTTGTTCTTTACAGACATGCCCGGACAATGGTTTTGGCGTAGGCATGAATCTTTCGTTTGGTGAGCAAGTTAGAGGTGCGCCGAACGTGGATGCACATGAGTTGATTACGGGCCGAGGTATTCCAGTTGAAGTTTTAGCTGAGCTAGACAGAAAGATTGATGATGGTGAGCCAGAAACAGGTGCTATGCAACTTGGTGCTGGCGGCACAGGTTGGGTAAGCGGTGACTCTGATGCTTGTCAGCGTGTTGTTACAGGTACAAGCATCTATGAGGTACAGGCACCGAGTCCTAATTGTGCAGCAGTATTTAGGATTTTCTAATTTGTTGTATAGTTATTATTGTTCGATTAACTATTTTTCATTTATAAAAAAAGAGTCCTTAGGGCTCTTTTTTTATGTTGCTGTAGAATGAGAGGTTAAATTATTACTGTACGATAATGGCTTCGGTTACCTATTAATTTAATTATCGTGATTTAATGAAGAGGCTATTTTAGCTGGCTAAGTGTTAGATATATGTTAATAAACTGTGAAAATGTAAGTAAACGATACGCCGATAAACTGGTTTTAGATCAGGTTAATCTATGTGTTAAAAAAGGCGAATCTTTTGGTTTAGTCGGAATGAATGGCAGTGGCAAGTCAACACTAATTAAATCCATTTTAGACCTGACGGGCATTGATGAAGGTGCGATAACGATTAATGGAAAAACACATCGAAAAGTAACGTCGCGTGAAAATGTTGCTTATTTACCTGATCGTTTTTCGCCACCGACACATTTACGTGGCAAAGATTTTATTCAGTATATGCTGCGGTTACACGCCAGCGATAAAAGTAAAAAAAGCATAGAAGATGTATTGGATGGCCTGGAGCTGGACAAAGCTGTCATGTTGGAGTCTGTTAATAAATTATCAAAAGGTATGACGCAGAAACTAGGTTTAGCATCTTGTTTGTTAAGCGGTAAATCGTTGTTAATTTTGGATGAACCCATGAGCGGTCTTGATCCTCGCGCCCGTGTTTTATTTAAAAAGCAGTTGTTACAATTAAAGCAGCAAGGTGTAACGGTTTTTTTTAGTTCACACGTGCTGGCAGATGTAGAAGAAATGGCCGATACAATGGCAGTATTACATCGCAGTAAAATCTATTTTTCAGGCACACCAAGCGCGTTTAAACAGAAAAATCATGGCTCGACAGTTGAGCAAGCTTATATGAATTGTATCGATATGAAAAAAATCTAATGTCACTTTCTTTCTAATTTCTCTCTAGTTAAAACAATATATAAGTCTTACAGTTTTAATTCTTTTATTTTTCTCGTCAACGTATTCCTGCCCCAGCCAAGTAACTTGGCTGCATCATTTTTTCTACCATTGGTTTTTTGCAGGGCAGCATTAATTAGAACTTTTTCAACGTCAGCAATAATGTGTGAGGCAATTTCAGTTTCGCCTGCGATTAATTGTCGTTGTACATCACTATGAAGTGTTTGTTGCCAGTCGATATCCATTTCACTGTGTGCGGTTTGATTTTCAGCCAGTAGTTCGGTGGGTAAATCTGAAATATTAATGGTTTGGCCGGAAGTCATTACGGCTAACCAGTGACAGGTATTTTCTAGTTGACGAACGTTACCTGGCCAATTAAGTGATGAAAGATACGTCATGGTGTCTTGATTAATGGTTTTAGGCAGAACGTCATTGTCATTCCTGGCCAGTTCTTTTAAGGCC
>JAESSQ010000057.1 GCA_016764035.1 Gammaproteobacteria bacterium | reverse complement strand
GTTCGTGCGGTTGCACCTGCAACAAATAGCTCAACTAGACGACTTTGTTTATACTTACTTAACCTACTTTTTCGCATTCAACTATCCTAGATAATTTTAGTTATCTAGGACAGCCCCAATATTTATTCACCTCATCGGATTTGTCGACGCTATGTTGATAGCCAGCACAGTCATCATGACTGAAGCCTTATGTGAAATCAGCTGAAGATCAAACAATAAGAAAATCATGGAAGCTATGAATAACTCGGTGATTTTTCACTGATGCGTACAACTATAGAGTTTGCGATCTCTGAAGAAGTCTGACCTGGATAAGTAACTCTATACTTGACCTGAAGCTAACTCCAGGGAGTAAGCTGAACCTTGAGTTAAATAAATAACCTAATGATTGAACCTGGAGTTGACTCCAGTATGTCAAAAGGTGAGATCTGGCATGACTACAAGCAAAGAATTACCGCAAAACCCAGTGAAAGAGGTATCAATGCAATACAGACGTTCGACGAAATTTTCAATACTGAGAGCAATGTTTGCTAGAACGCCATGTTGCTATCAAAATTAATAACTTGTCTAATAGTTTTCTGTGTGATCCTGGTATCAGTCCCAGCATGGGCGCACGACCCGATTTTCGGATTAGGCCCGCATGTTTTATTTAAAGGTGGTGTTGAGATAGCGCCTCAATATGATGTGGATAGAGCGGGTGATGCTCGACTCGATAAACTAAGCCTGCAACTGACTTATGGTCTAACGGGTGACTGGGCTGCCGGCGTTGATATACCCTACGTAGACAGAAGTAATCCCACATCATCAGCAAGTGGTCAGGGTGATATCAGTGTATTTTCTAAATACCGGTTTTGGCGAAAAGATAGTTTAGGCGTACAGCAATCTGTATCTGCATTTGGCAAGATAAAAACCGATAGTGGTGAAAATGGAATTGGAACGGGTACTACGGATGGCATCCTGGGTCTTGCCTATGGTTATGAAGGACGGAAATGGTACCGTTGGGCGGCGTTACGCCATCGTTTTAACGGTGAAAATAGTAATGGATTTCGTCGTGGTGATAAAACCTTGATTGATCTGGCGGGGGGTGTCCGCCTGAAGCAAACTGGTTATCTTGAGCCAGATACGGTGTGGTTACTTGAACTCAATGGTGAGTTTGGTATGCGAGATGAACTGAATGGAGCCGAACTTGTAAATACAGGCGGCAGTGAATGGTTTGTTTCTCCCGGTATCTTTTGGACTCTGCGAAACTTTGCCGTTAAAGCGGGTGTGCAAATCCCAATAGCAAGCAGCCTCAATGAGAATCAGAGCAAAACCGATTACCGCGCCAGACTTATCCTGGAGTGGCATTTATGAAACAGTGTTATGGCATGGTAAAAATTTACAGGAGCTGACATCATGAAAAACAGTCTAACTAAAAGTATAGTGGCCGGGTTGTTCGCGTTACTTATCGCGCAATCTGCATGGGCGGTGACGACGATATACACGATTCGTGTCGATGGTCTGGCCTGTCCGTATTGTGCCTACGGTATCGAGAAAAAGCTTAATGAGCTCGAAGGCGTCAAGTTCATTGATATGAATCTGGAAACAGGTATCGTGACGGTTAATACGTTTGATGTTCAATTAAACGATGCGCAATTGAAACAATTGTTTCAGGATACAGGCTTTACCTATCGAGGTAAAACGGAAACTACAAAATGAAATTACTTAAGGCCCACGCACCAAGTAGGGCAGGCGGTAACGCACGCAGTGTGTTTCGCAGTGAGGCAGGTATAAGCTGGCTCACATTATTTGCCAGTACCAGTACACTGGTATGCTGTGCCTTGCCTATCATTTTAGTGACGCTGGGCATGGGCGCAGCGGTTGCTTCATTGACCAGCGCGTTTCCATTTCTCATCTTTCTCAGTCTACACAAGACCTGGGTATTCGCACTTTCCGGTTTCATGTTATTCGTCTCTGGCTGGTTTATTTATCGCCCAATCAAAAGTTGCCCCACAGATCCTGAGCTCGCCCGATTTTGCGAAAATTTAAAACGATGGAATAAAAGTATTTTCTGGGTTTCCGTAGCTATCTGGGGTATCGGATTTTTTGCAGCATTTGTCGCCTTGCCATTACGAATGGCACTAGGACTGTGAGTGAATTACTGTGCTTATACTAGTTGGAAAAGAGCAGCGGTTACATAACAGAGGTTATATAACGGAGAACATCGATATGTGGCGTAAATTATATTTTCGTTTTGTTTTATTTTTAAGAACGGCTGGTCTTATCTCAGCTGGTCTTATAACAACAGTTTTTACAACAGTAGCCTGGGCGAATACGTACAGCTATCAGGCTGATGTAAATGGCATGGTATGTGCCTTCTGCGCATACAGCGTGAGTAAGAATGTCAGTACATTACAAGGCGTCGAGGCAGACTCGGTTACTGTTGACCTGTACGCTGGGCGGGTATCATTTTATTCCAACAAGATAGTGAATGAAGATAAATTGATCTCCGTGTTTGCAGATTCCGGCTTTACCATAAGCAACCTGCAGGTGTCAGAAATAGAAAAATCAAACATTAATCTTTCAGCTACAGAGCCAGTACTGGTGCTCACATTCGATAGCACGAAAACTGAGCTATACAAAAGCATAATCGAAGCCATCGGCGACGTTGTTGCCAGCACGTCATCACAACTGCTGATCATGGCACCACAGGTGGACGAAGATACATTATTAAAGCCCTTGCTCATGGGTCGACAGCAGGTCATTCGTGTTCGTTTTGTTGCTGACGAATCCGAAAAGATACGCATACAGTTATTTGCTGAACAATAATATGTACTGGTGGTCTTAAGCACAATGTCAAAAGATAAAAAAATTAAAGTGGAATGTTTTACGTCCAATCTTTGCTCAAATTGTAAACAGGCAAAGACTGTGTTGACCGAAGTTATCGAAGTGATAGGTGCAGAATATTTTGAGCTGGAGTTTATCGATGTGATTAAAAACATCGATCGCAGTGTTGAAGCGGGGGTATTGACCACGCCATCGTTGCTGGTGAATCTGCAACTTGTCTGTAGCACTTTCCCGAGCCCGGCAGCGTTAAACGAGATACTAAAAACATCGCTTAATGATTATTGCCAACAAGCAGCGATACGAGATATCTGATTATGCAAACGACAACATCATATAAGATCGGTGATATCGTCGTGCAGCTCGGCATCAGTGCGGATACACTGCGTTATTATGAAAAGATAGGCTTATTAAAAAACATCCATCGTGCACCTTCAGGTATTCGATTATATTGCGATGACGATCTGTCGCGGCTTCGCTTCATACTACGTGCAAAAACCATGAATTTTTCACTGGATGAGATAACCAAGTTATTACAGATGCGAGAGAATCCCGGTCACGCAAAAGACAGTGTGCGCCGACTAACGTGTGACAAACTGGCCGAAGTCGAGAGTCACCTGAAGACGCTCAGTACCTTGCAGAAAG
>JAESSQ010000056.1 GCA_016764035.1 Gammaproteobacteria bacterium | reverse complement strand
TCGGTCCCCTGGGTTTAACTACTGCGCTAACATTATTGATAAATATGGTGTGTAGCGACATTATTTTTAGGGCGTAACAATATGCCTGATTAAGCTCTGGCGCAAGAGGAAATATTCATTATTATGTAAGTATAAAATCATACTGCTGTATATGAATTTAATGAGTGAAAATCGCCGCATGATATTTCAATTAATGGTTACTAAACATGACTAAAATTTGCAGTGACAGCGAATCATGTTTGTTATTGCGAGCAAGTGACGAGCTGTATTGACAGCAAAAAGAATTGTGTATAGGGTTGTTTTTATTCTATGTAACTGTTTTTTATGGTTTTTATAGAGTGATAATCAATCTTTACATAAGATAAACTAAATGAGCTTAAAGTAATAAACACATGATACTTTTCGTAACATGTTGTTCTATAGGTAATATATCGGTCAGCGATATTAGAAGTTCTGATTCCTTAATTTTTATTTAGTTCAATTAGTTTTTATCTTTTTTAAAGTATCAAATTTTACTAAAGTTTACTTTTTAATAAATATTGTGTGTTGGGTTCGGCGCGGTGTGTTGAATTTGGCGTTACCTGTCTTTTGCGTTTTACGTTGAAAGATTAAATGAAATGAGGAAAAAATATGAATATAAAAATCACAGCAATTGCTGCTGGTGTGGCTCTTGCCGCGTCAGTGAGTACTGCTTACGCTTTCAGTTTTGGCGAGGTGTGGGTAGGTGACCAGCAAGATGGTAAACTCTACATTTTTGACCAGGCTGAGTTGAATGACCCGTCTTTCGACGCTGTTGAAGATATAATCGATCTTACTACCCTGGGTGGTGCGAACAGCACTCGCATGCATCTCATCGGTTTTACAAATCACAGCGGCTTGAATCCTAACAGTCGTGCACATTTGGCATACTTAGGTGGTCAGATGGATATCCTTAAAACGAACGGTGGCACGCATGCACCTACACTTGTTGACTCTTTACAAGTGAGTTCTAGCAGTTTGCATATGTGTGGTGGTAATCCACAAAACACTGAAATTGCCTGTTCTTCTATTGGTCAGAAGCAATTGGTTAAGGTAAGTCAAGATCCTCATGGTGGTGATGTTCATAACATCATAGGTTCATATCCATTGGCTGATCTTAAAATTGCAAAAAGAGTTAGACCAGGTACCGTTGCAAGAGATGCTATCGATAGTGCTATTGCGGATGGTATTTTAAATGGTGTTCCTATCTGTAATAATTACAGTACTAACGGCAAATTGTTATACGTTACTGTTAAAGGTTCACCAAGTGGTGTTCTGGTACTTAATTCAAGGAACATGAAAATACGTGATGCATTTGCTGGTACTGCAGTAGGTTGTGGTCTGGTTAACTCTAAGGATGGCAAATACATGTGGACGAATGCCGGTTCTAAAGATCCAGCGGATGATGAAAAAGCTTACAAGTTTAAGTTTCGTCATGCATACAACAACAATAAAACGGGTCCCGTTAAAACTGTAGATCTACCTGAAACGGCTGAGGAAGGTGGTGATGTACATGGTGCTCAATTTGCCGGTATTGGCGGTTTTTTTCTTTGGCAGGTAATGCGCCTTGATGATGACATTCATGTTATCGAGCCACGTAGTGCAAGGGTTGTAAATACTATTGATCTTGAAACAGATGAAGTTGCTAACCCAGCTGCAGATGTCCTTGATCGTTCAGCCTTTGGTACACGTATGTACGCATCGCTTCGTGGTGCAGTACCAACCACGGCTATCACCGGTAATAACGATCCAACACGTACACCTGGTGTAATGGTTCTGGGTACATTCTTCGGTTATCATGGCGTTCAGCTTAAAACTGAAGCGATTTTATCTGGTAATGTTGCTGAGTTTTGTCCTGAAGCTGTTGATGGTGATGGCGAAGATGGAGATGAGCATGTCCATTATGAATTATGTGGTCCAAGGCATCCTCATTATGATGAAGTTATCGAAGCTGATACAGCTGACCCGCATGGTTTGAAGTCACTGAACTATCTTTCAGGTGGTTTCTAAGTTAAGGCTTAGTTTGTAGTTAGTATTGAAAAAAGGTCGGGTTATCCCGGCCTTTTTTTGTGGTCATTTTATTTTTTAGTGTTAAAAATTATATACGTGATTTATCTGTTGTTGCTGATTTTTCATGATGGCTTTTTGAGTAGACGAATAATCTTTTTATTACCACTTTGTCTAGCGAAATCGATTGCGTTACTGCCTTTATCGGTTTTAAGGTTCAGGTCTGATCCTTCATTTAAGAGCAATCGGATAATATCGATTTTATCTTCAACAATAGCATTCATTAATGGTGTTCTGCCGTGTTTGTCCTGGGCATTGATGTCGGCACCAGCATCGAGCAATTTGCTGACGATTTCGATACTATCGCCGCCAGCTGCCAGGAATAATGCCGTTTGCTTGCCATTATCGGAAGTGTTTGGATTAGCACTTTTTGCAATGATGAGTTCGACGATAGAGGGGTTGCCATTTTGTGCGGCTATCATCAGTGCAGTACTGCCAAATCGGTTAGTAACGGTGACATCAGCATGGTTGATTAACATCAACTTAATCATATCCACATTACCTATACGCAGTGCGTCTAGAAACAAAGTGTTACCTGCTGCGTTAATCGGTGTGTTTACATCGGCATCTTTTAGTAGTTTATTTACCAGTTCGACATGGCTGGCACGAATAGCATGTAACAGAACCGAAATGCCTTGTTCATCTTGTATATCTGTTTTAACGCCCTGATTTATAGCCATTGTGGCAAAGTCATTTTTGAAATTTTGTAATGCAAGAATGATGCTGTTGGCACCGCTATTGGTTGTCTTGTTGATATTGACACCTGTCTCAATGAGTAATTTGGCTGCTGGCATACTGCCACGTATAGCTGCTTCTAAATAGGGCGTGTATCCGTTTATATCGCTAAGGTCGGCCTTTGCTCCATGCGCAAGTAATAATTTAATGTTGTCTTCGCGTCCCTGACGTGCCGCAAAGTGCATGGCTGTTTTACTTTGTTTATTGTATTTGTTTACGTCTGTTTTTTTGTCGAGTAATAAGGTCAAGATTTCTTGACTACCACTGCCAGCAGCTAACATGAGTGCAGTTGTATCATTGTCCATGGTCGTATTTATGTCAGCACCTGTACTTATTAATTTAGTGACAATGGTGTTGTCACTTGAGGCAACAGCATACATAAGTAATGTTTTTCCATTTTTTTCAGTCAACGTTAAATCAGGCTTGGCAGTAAGCAATGTTTGACCCATATCTAGTCTGTTAAGAAACAGTGCTCTATGCAGAGGCGTCGAGCCGAATGCATTTTGTGCGTTTACATCTACGTTTTTTGAAACCAGATAAGACACCAATTTGGCATGATTAGAATCAACGGCATAATGTAGTGATGTTCGACCACTGGCGTCTTTCGTATTAATGTTTGCGCCATGCTCCAATAATACTTTTATTATTTCTACATACCCTTTGTTCGCCGCATGTAGAATGGGACCACCACCATGTTCACCTGTAGTATCGACTTTTGCTCCCGCTGCGATAAGTTTATTGACTACATCAATGTGACCTGCGTTAACGGCGATGGCTAATGCAGTGCTGCCATTGCCTGAATCAGCTGCTTCTATGTTAACGTTTTTTACAAGCAGGTCGTCGATGATATTCATCAAGCCGTGTCGAGAGGCAAGCATCAACGGCGTAATACCTGCGAACGTATCTATTGCCGGGTTGGCGCCTGCGGCAAGTAAAACTTTTGCGGACTCTGAGTGAGGTATTTTTAGTGCCGCGATAAGCGCGCTTTGTCGTTTGTGATCTAGCGCGTTAAGGTTTGCGCCGTTTTGTATTAATACAGTTACCACTTCATGGTGCCCTTTAGCTGCGGCGCTAATGAGAGGTATGTTCGCAGGTGTTTCAGCATCTGCTTTTAGAGGTTCGGTGATAGCACCATTGTCGAGTAGTATTTTTACCATGGCAACATTGTTTGCTTTTGCTGCTTCGGATAGCGGTGTGCGGAATTTTAAAAACAGTACATTAACGCTGGCACCTTTCGAAATTAAAAACTGTACAACAGCAGTGTGTCCTTCGATAACGGCGTACGCTAACGCGGTAACACCGGTGTTGTCAGCATGTTCGATGTTTGCACCAGCTGCTATTAACTGCGTTACGATTTCCAGCATGCCTGAATTCGCGGCATACATTAGCGCAGACCCTTGTCGTCGGGTAACGGTATTTACGTTAGCGCCTGCTTTTATCAAGTAAGCAGCACTTAGTTTCTGGCCTGATTCTGCTGCCAGGATTAATGGTGTTTTGCCGCCAGAGGAGAGTAAGTCGACATCAATACCTTTTTCAATAAATTTTTTTAGGGTTATGATATCACCGGTTTTTGCTGCTAGTGGCATTTCTTTTGCAGCCATTGCTAGAAAGGTAGTTGTGTCGAGTTCTGCTTTTTGTCTGGTTTTGCTACCTGGTTGGTTGTCACTACATCCGAGTATAGAAAGTGAAATGATACTACTGAGAATCAAGGTTTTTAATTGTGTCATTGGTATTTTCTGTAAATTTAATTGTTTATGTTAATCACGTCAGCGGACTGGCATGTTCTTATATTGAGAGTAATGAACTACTCTTCATCTTCATCTTCCACAATCGTGTGTTCATAAAAATCAAAGTCAAAAAACAAGCGGGTACCACTTCGGTCAATTTCAATGTTGACGGACTTGGCATCTTTAAGTTTTGCCAGGTCGTTGACCGCCTGAATACTGCTTGAAAGGTCACCACCATTAACGGTGACGATAATGTCGCCTTCCTGTATACCAAGGGTCTTCATCATTTTACGGCCTTTTTCACCTAAGCCTCTAATGATAAAGCCAATAAAACTTCCGTTTTTATAAGCGGTATCAAAACCAAATAATTTTATGAGCTCCATGCCCCTACGGTTAAGAAATAGATCTCTATATTCAGTGACTATTTTCTTTATTTCTTTTTTTCGTTGCGCCGCCAGAAAATGTTTTGTATTAAGGAATTCTTTCGGTAATGTTAACGTTTCATAACTACCGTTATGTAATATGATGACTCTGTCGATATAAATTTCTTCTAAAGTAGCCAGACCAAATATTTTATCTTTTACCACAAAGTATTGTTCTTCTTTTTTGGCGTTTGCAATCTGTGCATAACCTTGGCTAGTGTCGTCATTGATAGCAAGGATGCCTCTAAGTGTAAGGTTTAATTTTGTTTTTATTGTATTCGAGGTAGTGTTTTTTGCGCTGATGGTTTCCGCTGTTCCGAACAGATCCAGATTGCTCAGTGAATCTTTTTTGTGTGTCTTTACAACCTGTGTATTACTGACAGGTACGGTAACTTTTTCCTGTTTATCGAACAGTGGTAAAACATTAATTAATGCCCACCATAAAAAAAATAGTAGTATAAGTAAGCTGACCGCCTTTGGTGACCAGGGGTTGTAGAGTAATTGGTTTAGTTTCTTATAAATCAAGGTTATGCTACATCTAAAATTTTATTGGCGTACAAATGTCGTTTTGCGTTGACTGATTATAGACTATATATATGTCCGGCCAGTATGATGTTTTATACTGCAACGCATGTTTTTTTATGGTATTTAATAGCGTTATGTTCATTGGTGATATATATAAGTTTTCGCTAATTTGATAGTATTCGCGCCACATTCTTACCCTTAACTATTGAGGTCTATATGTTCGAGCTGGGTTGTCAAAATCGTATTAGTATTCAAAATGAAGTTTTATCCGGTTTGACTGTAGCACTAGCGTTAGTGCCTGAAGCGGTGGCTTTTGCTTTTGTAGCCGGTGTTGATCCTCTCGTGGGTTTGTACGCCGCTTTTATGGTTGGTTTACTGGCTTCAATCTTTGGTGGTCGGCCGGGTATGATTTCTGGTGCTACCGGTGCGATGGCCGTTGTTATGGTGGCGTTGGTTGCACAGCATGGCGTGGAATATCTATTTGCCGCGGTGGTGCTTACAGGTCTAATACAAATTGTCGCGGGTATAATTAGGCTAGGTAAATATATTCGTATTGTCCCGCATCCAGTTATGCTCGGTTTTGTTAATGGCCTGGCTATCGTTATTTTTCTGTCACAAATTCCGCATTTTCAGATTCCTGGTAGTAACGGTGAATGGTTGGCTGGGCAGGATCTGTTGGTTTTCGCAGGTCTGATTGCATTGACCATTTCGATTATTTATTATTTGCCAAAATTAACCAAGGCTTTTCCTTCGTCATTGGCGGCTATTATCGTAGTTTCTCTGTTAGTTATTGGGCTGGATATTAATACCAATACGGTTGGTGACCTGGCGTCAATCAAGGGCGGCTTTCCTTCTTTTCATATTCCTGAGGTTGCCTTAGATTTTGAAACGCTAAAAATTATTTTGCCCTATTCCATCATTCTTGCGGCCGTGGGTTTAATCGAATCGTTATTAACCTTGAGCCTTATTGATGACATTACGGGTACCCGAGGTCGTAGTAATCGCGAGTGTATCGGCCAGGGCATTGCTAACTCCGTTACGGGTATGTTTGGTGGAATGGGTGGTTGTGCCATGATAGGGCAGAGCATGATTAACGTGAATTCAGGTGGGCATAAACGTCTCTCTGGTATTTCCGCTGCCTTATTCTTACTGATGTTTATTATGTTTGCTTCGAGCCTTATCGAAACCATTCCAATGGCTGCATTGGTCGGCGTAATGTTCATCGTGGTGTTTGGTACGTTTGAATGGTCTAGCTTACGCATTATCGGGAAAATCCCTAAAACAGATGCGTTTGTATTGATATTAGTGTCAGGCGTTACCGTGTTCACTGATTTGGCGGTTGCTGTAATTGTTGGTGTTATTGTATCGGCATTGTTTTTTGCCTGGGAACATGCCAGTCATATTAATGTGAAAAGTTATGATGAAAATGGTTCACGGGTATATGAACTCAATGGCCCGTTATTTTTTGGCTCGGTGAAAAATTTTCTTGATTTGTTTGACCCAGCAAGTGATCCTGATGATGTCATTATCGAGTTTCAGAATTCACGTGTTGCCGACCATTCTGCCATTGAAGCGATTGATAATCTGGCAGAGAAGTATATTAAAGCCGGTAAAAAACTACACCTTAGGCATTTGAGTATCGAGTGTAAACAGTTACTCAGTAAAGCCGGTGACTTGGTTGAGGTTAATGTTCTGGAAGACCCTACCTACCATGTCGCTGATGATAAGTTGGCTTGATTTTAACTAGATGGAAATTAGACTGTTATTGCTAACATGTATAACAGTGTTTTGTGAGAAGTTATGAGCGAACAAGAAAACGCTGAGAAAAATTTTACAAAACCGGCACTTGTTAGCCGAAAACAAATGCTAGGCGCTATCTTATTTTCAGCACTTGCTGTCTTTTTGTCGACGGTTGTACCAACGATTGAAATTGCCTGGGTTAGCGCTATTTTAATGCTGACGATTTATCTTTTTGCTTTTGAGGTGGTTGGTGTAGATGTGGCGGCCATTTCCATAATGGTGTTGCTAGGGTTGACTTCACTATTGGCGCCATTGATGGGGCTTAGTCAGGGCCTGGTGGATAACACACATCTGTTTGATGGTTTTGCTTCCAATGCGGTCATGTCTATTATCGCCGTGATGATTATCGGTGCTGGTCTCGACAGGACAGGCATCATGAGCAAAGTGGCCGCTTTTATTCTCAACGTCGGCGGTACCACTGAAAAACGTATTATTCCCATTATTTCAGCGACGGTCGGTTTTATTTCATCATTCATGCAGAATGTTGGCGCTGCAGCATTGTTTTTACCTGTGGTTTCTCGAATATCGGCACGTTCTGGGTTACCGATGTCACGTCTGCTTATGCCGATGGGTTTTACCGCCATCCTGGGGGGCACTATGACGATGGTTGGCTCGAGCCCGTTGATATTACTTAACGATTTAATTCTAACATCAAATCAGGCCTTACCTGCCGAACATCAAATGGATACCTGGAGTTTGTTTTCAGTAACGCCCGTGGGTATTGCTTTGGTAGTAACCGGCATTCTTTATTTTGTTGTTGCAGGAAAATACGTATTGCCAAAAACGACAAGTGAGAGCAGTACGGTGGGTTCTGATGCCATGTCGTATTTTCATGATGTTTATGGGGTGGATTACACTATCGAAGAACTTGTCGTGGTTGATGGTAGTTTACTGATTGGTAAATCACTGGATGATGTTGAATCGTCTTACGGGGTGCGAGTTATTGCGATTAAGCGTCCAGGTGAGGGTGTGGAAATTGGTGCTGGTAGTATGTCTCGGGACAGTAAAGTCGCAGCGGGTATGGTGTTAGGTGTGGTGGCAGACCCAAATGACCTCAACCATTTTGTACAAAAATATACCTTGAAACAACGTAACCAATTGATAAGTTTCGTCGATGCTTTGTCGCCGATAAAATCCGGTATTGCTGAAGTCGTCATTCGCCCAGGCTCCGGCTTAATTGCTAAAAGTGCACGGGATGTGTGGTTACGTAAAACCTATGGGCTAGCTTTGATTGGCCTGCATCGAAACGGTAAAACACTGCGAGAAGGTGAGGATATTCGCAACATGCCTTTTCAAGCTGGCGATACATTGGTGGTTCATACACCGTGGGCTATCCTGGAACGCATTGAACAAGACCGAGATTTTGTGGTGGTTACCACTGAATACCCGCGTGAAGAAAAAATGCGTCCTCATAAAATTTTACCGGCAGCTGTTTTCTTTGCTATTGCGCTTTTTATGGTGCTGTTTACGGATATTCGATTATCCGTTGCACTATTAACAGGTGCGATTGGTATGATTTTATCCGGCGTATTAAGTATGGACGAAGCCTATGAAGCAGTTAGCTGGAAAACCGTTTTTTTACTTGCTTCACTTATACCGCTAGGATTAGCGGTAGAAACAAGTGGCACCGCAAAATGGATAGCCGAGCAAGTTTTGTATGTGGTTGGTGATATGCCAATATGGGTTATTCAAGCGGCGGTTGCGGTATTGGCTACTTTTTTTACATTAGTGATGTCGAATGTTGGTGCAACCGTGTTACTGGTGCCGCTGGCTGTAAATATCGCTATAGGTGCAGGTGCCAGCCCAGCCGTTTTTGCATTGACGGTAGCGATTGCCACCTCTAATTCTTTCTTTATCCCAACCCATCAGGTCAATGCTTTGATTATGGGTCCGGCGGGATATAGAGTAACGGACTTTATGAAAGCGGGTGGGGTTATGACTATTCTCTTTCTCATTGTGATGATGGTGATGATGAATTTAGTCTTTTAAAATAAATGCATAAGATATAAGATAACCAAAAACCAAAAACCAAAAACCAAAAACCAAAAACCAAAAACCAAAAAAACTATTATGAAAATTCAAAATCTACAGATGAAACAATTTCTCGT
>JAESSQ010000055.1 GCA_016764035.1 Gammaproteobacteria bacterium | reverse complement strand
TCAGGTGGTGCATCATCAGCCAATCAAGTTGAAGCCGCCGACATTCTTCGCAGTAAAGGTATTCGTCGTGTTGGCCCTTACATGGTGCCACGCACCATGGCCAGTACCGTTTCCGCTTGTCTGGCTACACCCTTTCACATTAAAGGCGTTAATTACTCTATCAGTTCAGCCTGTGCTACCAGCACGCATTGTATCGGCAATGCTTACGAACTCATCCAGTTAGGCAAACAAGATATTATCTTTGCCGGCGGCGGCGAAGAAGAGCACTGGTCACTCAGTATGTTATTTGATGCCATGGGTGCACTTTCAACTAAATATAATGAGACACCAGAAAAAGCTTCTCGTACCTATGATGCGAACCGTGACGGTTTTGTAATCGCCGGTGGTGGTGCTACTGTGGTGGTCGAAGAACTCGAACACGCACTCAAACGCGGCGCACCTATCTATGCAGAAATCGTTGGTTACGGCGCAACATCAGACGGTGTAGACATGGTCGCGCCTTCGGGTGAAGGTGCTATCCGCTGTATGCAGATGGCGATGCAAGGCATCGAAGAAAATCTGGATTACATCAACTCTCATGGTACTAGCACACCCGTTGGCGATTCAAAAGAGTTATATGCCATTAGAGAAGCTTTTGGTGACAACATTCCCCCTATCAGCTCCAGTAAATCATTGGCAGGTCATTCATTAGGCGCCTCGGGTGCGCAAGAAGCGATTTACACCATGCTAATGATGCAAAACAACTTCATTCAGGCCTCGGCCAATATCGAAACCATGGATGAAAACGCAACAGATATGCCGATTGTCACAAAACGACAGGATAATGTAGATATGAATCTTGCCATGTCCAACAATTTTGGTTTTGGTGGCACCAATGCCTGTCTGGTGATGAAAAAGTTTAAAGCTTAGTCAGAGCAAAGAGAAAATAAGTTGTCAGAACCATACCGTCAAACTTTATTCTTAACATGATGACTTATCGATGACTCAAGGCTAACACCCGACGTTATTATAGATAGATAAATGAATAACTTAACTGCACTTTGCAATTCTAGTGCTACACTTGTCATTACTATAAAAACAACCTAATGTTAGATGGTAAGCACATGAACAACATACTTGCAGAAAAGGGAATATTTTCCAGAAAAGCCGTTAGCAAAAATGCAGTGCCTCTCACATTGGTAGCCGCTACTTTTCTTTTTTCCTCGAATGTATTCGCCAACCGTCCCGCCATGGAAGACCACGGCAGCGTTAATCATAACGTCGTTGAAAACATCAGCGAAACACGACCAACCGCCCTACCTGAAACATCAGCAAACACACAACCAGAAGTACCTTCTTCAGTTGACCTTATGATGCAAAATCAGGCACGACAAACCACAACCACCACCGGTGATATCGTGCAGCTTCCTGCTAAAGAAATGCAAGCAGGTGAAACAGTAAGAATTCAACTGCTAGATTACCCTCGACGCGGCATGAGCATGAAAAAGGTGCAACATGAATTCGGACAACCTATCACGGTATCCGACAGCGTAGGCAAACCGCCGATTACCCACTGGACTTATAATGACCGTGTGGTTTATTTTGAATACTCCACAGTGCTGCATGTTGTTGCCAGATAATAATGGTCGTACCGCTAACTGTAAATCGTAACGACAGAATAAAATAATTTCTTTCTAATCATTGGTTCTTGCCCCTCAATTAGCCCTGAACAGTTTACTAACAGTCCTTTACAAAGACTGCATAGTAGCTTCCTGGAAAAAGCCGGCGTACAACTTTACGTAAAACGTGACGACCTTATTCATCCGCAGTTTGGCGGTAATAAATGGCGCAAACTAAAATACAACCTTATTCATGCCAGAGAAAATCAATACGCAACCATATTAACGTTTGGTGGTGCCTGGTCTAATCACATCTATGCGACCGCCGCTGCCGGACAACACTTTGGATTTAACACCATCGGTTTTATTCGTGGTGAAAAACACACACCATTAAATACAACATTGGCATACGCTAAAAAATGCGGCATGGATTTACACTACATCAATCGCAAGCAATACCTTCTAAAAAACGACCTCGCATACTTAAAAGAATTAACGCAACAATTTGGCGATGTATACATCCTGCCTGAAGGCGGTAGTAATACGCTTGCACTTCAAGGCTGCAAAGAAATCGTCAGCGAAATAAACCATACACTAAGCAAACCATTCGATGTTATCTGCTGCGCCAGCGGCACAGGCGCAACACTTGCTGGTTTAATCACTAGCATTAACCCAACACAAAAAGCCATTGGTTTTTCTGCACTTAAAGGTGGCGATTTTTTAAATGACGACGTTAACACTTTTCTTAAAAACGCCATGAGCAAGAGTCAAAAAAATAATTTTGTCTATAAAAAAACTGGTCCATAGAAACACCGTTTCATTTTGGCGGTTATGCAAAAATTACCGATGAACTGATTAGCTTTATGAGCACCTTTGAAAAACAATATGGTTTTAAACTGGACGCGGTTTATACCGCTAAAATGTTTTTTGGCTTATTTGCGTTAATCAAAGCCAATACCTTTAAAACAGGTAGTACTATCGTAGCGATACACAGTGGTGGATTGCAGGGCAACAAAGGGTTTAATCTTCCAACTAATTCAGATTAACCTTTATTATTGATACATGAATACGGTAAAGTGAATTATGCAAACTCAATGCCCACATTGCGAAACAACCTTTCGTATAACAGAAACTCAAGTACATACTGCCGATGGCTTTGTACGTTGCGGTATATGCAAAAAAGTATTTAACACCATCGACGTCGCCGATCATCACATACACCAACAATCGCTACTCAATAACACACAAACAAAATTAGAAACGTCATCAACCAGCGATACTGATAGCCATGACGACATCGAAACGCTATCTACCGATGCTTCTGTTCACTTGAATGAGACAACATCAAATAACGTATCAAATGATACCTTTGATTTTTTTGATGAAGACAATAACTCATCGCAACACGTGGTACCCGATAAATACCGTAAGGCAGACGCCGCTAAATCACCATCCTTACTTGCAACAGTTCTGTGGGGAATAGGCATACTGGTTTTAACCACAACACTGCTCGTCGAATACATCTGGTTTAACCGCGATCAATTCAAACATATCCCAGAATTACAAATGGCTTTTAAGCAATTATGCCAACACATCGAATGCAAAAAGATCAGCATCCATGCCCCAGAAAAAATCGAACTGGCTACACGTAACGTGTACTCACACCCTAAAGAAAAAGGCGCACTGATAATTGATGTCACAATGACAAATAAAGCAGAATTTGCCCAGCCCTACCCCGTCATGCAGATCGATTTTTCTGATGTACGTGGTGCTATCGTTGCGGCCAGGCGTTTTCTACCACGCGAATATCTGCCGTCTAAAATCAGCAAAGTAGATCTAATTCCACCGGATACCAGCACTAGCGTCACGCTTGAAATCAAAGACCCCGGCAAACAAGCAATGACCTACGAATTCAGTTTTTTATAAAAGACAACATGTAAATATTCGAAGAACTGCATACAAAAAAACATAGGCAGCAACATTTCACATTTCGTTAGAACCTGTAAACTAACCGTCAAATGAAAATTGGCAATCATCAATTTAATACACCGATTATCCTGGCACCGATGGCAGGCGTAACCGACCGGCCGTTCAGAGACCTGTGTTATCAGCTGGGCGCCGATTTGTGTATTTCTGAAATGGTGACCGCAGAAAAACACCTGTGGAATTCTAGAAAAACACAACTACGACTAAACCATCAGGGCGAACAAGGCATACGAAGTGTTCAAATTGCCGGCACCGATCCAGAAAAATTAGCCACTGCCGCACGGTTTAATGTTGATCATGGCGCCCAGATCATCGACATTAATATGGGCTGTCCTGCAAAAAAAGTATGTAACGTACAGGCCGGTTCTGCGCTACTTAAAAATGAACCTCTGGTCGCCGATATCCTCGCTTCTGTGGTGAAGGCCGTTGATGTCCCGGTAACCTTAAAAATACGCACGGGCTGGGATCACAATAATAAAAATGCAGTCCGCATCGCTAACATCGCTGAACAAAGTGGCATTCAAGCGCTTTCTGTACACGGCAGAACAAGAGCGGATGCTTACAAAGGTGAAGCGGAATACGAAACTATCGCCGCCGTTAAACAGGCTGTTTCTATTCCCGTTATCGCTAATGGTGATATCACCAACCCTGAAAAAGCCATGGCGGTACTTAAATACACCAGTGCTGATGCATTAATGATTGGCCGCGCCGCGCAGGGAAACCCCTGGATTTTCAGCCAGATAAAACATTATCTGGCCAACGGGGACCTGCTTACGCTACCTGATAACCAGCAAATATGTCAGGTATTGACCGCTCACCTGGAAAATTTATACGATTTTTATGGTGAACTTTCCGGTGTTCGTATAGCGCGCAAGCACATTGGATGGTATCTTAAAGGCCAACAAGGGTTCGAGGCGTTTCGACAACAGGTAAATCGCGTCGATGAAGCTGCAACACAGCTTGAACTGATAAGCCATTTTTTCATCCAACAACAAACATTAACCACACGAGCCGCATGAGCGCACAAGACTTCCAAACATGAACGATGACGACAACCTCAATGATGACACACGTGAAATTTCACAGCTTAGTCATGCCGTAAAACATTCTATCCGTCGTTACCTCTACGAACTGGATGGTATGCAGCCTAATGACATGTACTCACTGGTGCTAAGGCAAATCGAACAACCTCTGTTTGAAGCCATTCTAGAACACACAAAAGGCAATCAATCCCGAGCAGCTGCCTTGCTGGGGTTAAACCGCGGCACCTTACGAAAAAAATTACGCAGTTATAACCTTCATAAGTAACCATGAAGACATACAGTCAGTGACATAAACGTCGGCTCTGGTTATAATTCGCGCCTTCCAAAAATTCCTGTAAAGGCTGTAACATGACCAACAATTCTCAGCGTCCAGTGCGACGCGCGCTCATCAGCGTTTCTGATAAAGACGGTATCATCAATTTCGCCAAAGCGTTACACGAACGTGGTGTAGAAATTCTTTCTACTGGTGGCACCGCCAAATTGCTCATCGAAAACATGATACCGGTCATGGAAGTTT
>JAESSQ010000054.1 GCA_016764035.1 Gammaproteobacteria bacterium | reverse complement strand
CATAAGAGCCGGGGTAGATACGGATTTCACCGTAATCAAGGTCAGCCATATGGGTGCAGACACTGTTTAAAAAGTGACGGTCATGCGAGATGATAACCATGGTGCATTTACGCTCATTAAGTATATCTTCCAGCCAACGAATGGTATTGATGTCAAGATTATTGGTCGGCTCGTCTAGCAACATTATGTCGGGCTCAGAAAACAAGGCTTGTGCCAATAACACACGTAATTTCCAGCCGGGGGCAACCTCACTCATCGGGCCATAATGTTGCTTACTTGGAATACCCAAACCCAGTAACAATTCACCCGCGCGAGCTTCTGCAGAGTAACCATCCATTTCGGCGAACTCGGCTTCTAAATCACCAGCGCGAATACCATCTGCTTCCGTCATATCTGGATTGGCGTAAATGGCATCCTTCTCTGATTTAATCGCCCACAATTCTTCATGCCCCATGATGACGGTGTCGATGACGTTAAATTCTTCGTAGGCAAACTGGTCCTGTTGTAACTTACCGATTCTTTCATTTGGACCTTTGGAAATGTTACCCGCTGTAGGTTCTAGGTCGTTGCCAAGGATTTTCATAAAGGTTGATTTACCACAACCGTTCGCGCCAATCAGGCCATAGCGATTACCATTACCGAATTTTACTGAGACGTTTTCGAAGAGAGGCTTGGCGCCAAATTGCATGGTGATGTTTGCAGTTGCTAGCATGGTGTATATTCCAAATATTATGTGGTAGTAATTAAGTTAGTGACAATGCGCTTGTATATTAAGCAGCGTTGCGCGTACGGTTCTGGTTATTCGAGCTATTTTTATTTCCAGTACGCTTGTTCCATGGCGAAGTATTTTTATTGCCAGATGCATTATTTCCAGTTGTATTGCTGCCATCGGCATTTCGTCTTCTTGCGTTTTTACCCGGTCGTGGTGATTTGTTACTGGCCGAATTTCCTGCCTGTCTTCTTCTGCTTTTATGATTACCACCGGCATTATTGTTGCGACCATTTTTTATCGGTTGCGCTTTTATCGAAGGGTCTGGATCATAACCTTCGATAACTTCTTTAGGAATCTCGCGTTTGATAAGTTTTTCTATGTCTCTAAGCAGTTTTAATTCATCGACGCAGACCAGTGACATGGCTTCGCCTTCGTTACCAGCACGTCCGGTACGACCGATACGGTGTACATAATCTTCTGCGACGTTGGGCAGTTCAAAATTAACCACATGAGGTAATTGGTCGATGTCTATACCGCGAGCAGCGATATCGGTAGCCACCAACACACGAACTTTTCCTGCTTTAAAATCAGCTAGTGCGCGTGTACGTGCACCCTGACTTTTATTGCCACGAATAGCCGCAGCGGAGATACCATCTTTACCTAATTGTTCAGCAAGTCGGTTGGCGCCATGCTTGGTACGATTAAATACCAGTACCTGCTGCCAGTTGTTCGAGCCAATAAGAAATGAAAGCAACTCACGTTTTCGTGTTTTATCGACAGGGTGTATCACCTGCGTAACAGTATCTGTCGCGATATTTTGTCTTGCAACTTCAATTAATTCGGGGGATCTAAGCAGGCCATTAGCCAGTTTTTTAATATCGTCCGAGAATGTGGCAGAAAATAACAGGGTCTGCTTCTGTTTAGGAACCAGTGCAAGTACTTTTTTGATGTCATGGATAAAACCCATATCAAGCATGCGATCTGCTTCATCGAGTACCAGTATATCGATATTTGAAAGGTCAACCGATCGTTGATTTACGTGGTCGAGTAATCTGCCCGGTGTGGCGACTAAAACATCAACACCTTTGATTAATTTCATTTTTTGCGGATTGATACTTACGCCACCAAATACCACGGTAGAGCGAAGTGGCAGGTAACGACCGTAGTCACGCACGCTTTCTGCAACCTGCGCCGCCAGTTCACGAGTAGGCGTTAATATTAATGCACGGAGTGGGCGGCGGCCTTTACGCGGTTTGTCAGTTTCCATTAAACGTTGTAATAACGGTAAGGTAAAACCGGCAGTTTTACCTGTGCCCGTTTGCGCGCCACCTAAAAGGTCGCGACCTTCAAGTACAACGGGGATTGCCTGTTTTTGTATGGGTGTAGGTACGCTGTAGCCTTTTTCTGATACAGCACGGTTTAATTCGGCCGAAAGACCGAGAGCTTCAAATGACATAATATGTGGTTTTCTCTAAGAAACAGTTTCCAGGAATCGGCCCGCCCACTGCAATTAAGTATGGGTCGGTCCAGGCAGAAACACGCTTTTGTTTCGACGGTATTGGTATTATCGATGACTATTGCGCCAGGATTACCGTGTTTAAAAGTAGGTGCAGACCGATGTGCACCAAAATTGAGCGCGCATTATATAGTATAAATATGGTAAGTATAGTTTAATAAAAATAAGGATATTATTTTTGTTTTTGAAGTCTAGATTTTTCCTAAATATTCATCTTGCCATTGCAGGTAGGCAGAATGTGCATGTTTGGCATAGCTTTCTTTATTTGTGAAGCTATCGGGCGATAGAGCATCGTGTACGTAATAATTGACCTGGTTATTGTTGGTTTTAAAAATTTGCCAAAGTTTTAACACCAACGATTCATCTGTCCATTCAAAAGTTTCCTGATCAATATAGTGCAGGAAAGCCGGCACAATGGGGACGCCTGTTTGAAGTGAGACATCGAATGCGCCGGTTTTAAATTCAGTGTGGATACGGCTGCCTTTGCATCCGCCTTCAGGAAATATAACAATATTTTTACCTGCTTTTACCGCATCGACTAATGATTGTAATGCGGCATGTCGTGAGCTGGCGCTGCCTCGCTTAACATATATCGTTCCAGCGTAATCACTGATTCTTCCCAATACAATCCATTTACGCACTTCAGCTTTAGCAAGTGGATAAACATCAAAAAGTGAGGGGACACCAAAATCTTCTAATGCAGAAGGGTGGTTGGCAATTAATATGAAATGCTCAGGTAATGGTTGCTCATTCTGGTGTACAAGTCTTAGATCAACATCCAGGCCACGAACAAATATTTTGCACCAAAATCGCGACAGGTAATGGTAATAACGACCGGAATAAGATCGGGGCAGGTGAGATAATATGTATAAAACAATACTCAGTACTAAAATAAAAAGCCAGATAAGTGGCAACAGAAATATATTTTTTATTGCTTTAAGCATGAACGTTATTTTAGAGAGAATATTTTTCTGTTTGTGAATTAACTATATAAAAGTAAAAAAAATAATTTTAGCTAGTTGTTTTATCGGGTAATTTTTCCTGTCTGCGGCAATCACTTTTTCTTCGATTTTGTGTGATATTTTCACCAAGGTGTGTGGTTAGAGGAAAGGAAGCATCCGTAATTTTACGCCATTCTGAACCTCGTGATGTTAACGCCTCTTCATTACTATTGATGTCGCTGCTATCTTTTGATAGTTTTTGTAAAAATAATAATCGATTCATTTTAGCTAAATCTTTTTTACTTAATGTCATTGCAGCTTCCATCCAGATGTCAACGATATCGAATAAGTCTTGTTGACTGATGGGGTGTACGATCTGACGAATTTTTTTCATCGAGCGAATAGTGTTGTGTGATTGATTATGACTATTCAGGTAGTCTTTTGTAGCTAGTATGCCTTCACCATCATCAGCAATAACATCTATTATTCCCATATCGAATAGTTCTTCAGCCGTATAAGTTTTTCCACTTACGATGATACGCTCTGCTAACGCCGAACCAATTCTGCGTGCTAACAAATTGTAGGCGCCCATACCGGGAAACATATTAAATAAGATCTCTGGGAATCCTAGTCGTGAGCTTTTTTCTGCGATAATTACGTCACAGGATAGAGCCGCTTCAAAACCAGCACCTAACGCCTGACCTTGAACGAGTGAAACCATGGTGATAGGCAGATCAAGATTATTGATGTTTCTATGTATTAAGTTTGTGGCTTTGTATGCATATTCACGAAGTTTGTTTTCTTCTTTGTTTTCGATATATTTTTTTATTAATTCTAAATCACCTCCAAGGTTGTAAATACCCGTAATTTTAGAGGCTAATACCAAATGACGAAAAGGCCATGTGGTATCAGGGTCTTTATGTTGATACGTGTTAGTGATTTGCTGCTGTAGCTGTACAAGCTCATCAATTAACGCACCATTCATGCAGGGGCGTGGTGTAGGGCTCATCCAACACCAGATGGTACTTGTCTCTGAGTCATACCTGGTTGTAAATTGTGTATAGCTTGTTATGGAATTATCTTTGATTTTGTTGGTCTGACAAACGGCATCATTATAGTTATCGTTATTATTTTTCATTATCATTGCCACTACTTGTAGGTTTTTACATATCCATTGAATGCTATATTACAACTTTTATATAAAACATCAAATTTAAGTTATATTTTAACAATGTTCTTAATCTCTATGATTAATATGATAAAAGGTGTAGACGAAGTAAAAACAAAGTTGTAGGCTCCTGTGCTGTAAATGAATTACTCTAAATTTTTATTTAAACAATTTCATAATGATGTTTTGAGTAATTTTTGATTGTAAAGAACAACTGAATTCAATATGAATTATATTCCTGAAACCTGAATAGTAACTACCGTCTTAAAATTATGATAATAGAAAAAGTAACCGAAATTATTGTTAATATCGCTCACTGTAAAGCTGAGGATGTTAAACCTGAAAAAGAATTAAGTGCTCTAGGTTTAACTTCACTAGATACTATTACAATGTTATTTGAACTTGAAGAAGCTTTTGATATAGATATTCCAAATGAACTCATTCCCTCGATTGTTACCGTAGGTGATATTTTGGAAAAATTAGAGGGGGTTAAGCAACCCGCTTAATAATTACGTTACACCTTTTTAAAGTCTAACAAAAAGAGTTGATGGCAATCACTTTTATAAATGTGTAAATGTTGGGAATATTTAAATGCAACAAGCCAATTTTAATCTTAAAGAAGCGCTAGCTAAAGCTAAAATATACAGCCCAGATAGCGAACGATATCTAACACAGGAAAAAAGTCTTATTCGCTATCTAGGGCGAGAATATAAAAGTTATTTAAAAGAATCTATCACACTTGAATCAACAGGCGTTTCTACAGTTAAAGGTCCTATCATGGACCAAACAGAAGATTTAATGGAAACGCATTATGATGCAACGATAGAATTATTCATGGGCTTTTTAGATACACGGTATCGTGCATATACAATGGCGTATTATGGTGTAAATGGTGATGATAAAATATCATTAGAAACAGCACAACACCAAAAATTTCAACTAATAGCTGAGCGTGCTCAAATAAAAGGTAATGAAAAAATTCTTAATATCGGTTGTGGTTTTGGTTCTTTAGAGACTTATTTACTGCAAGAATATCCGAATATTGAAATTGTCGGAATCACACCGAGTAAAGTCCAAATAACTTATTTAAAAGAAAAAATGCAGGATTCAACGCATCCATTAAGTAGTCGTTTTACTCTTATAGAAGACGTTTTTGATGAAACAATTGTTGATAAATTAGGGCACAATCAATACGATTTAATAATTTCTATCGGCGTTTTCGAACAATTGCTAAACATGAAGCTTATGTTGGAGCTCATTTCAAATCTATTAAGAGCTAACGGACGCAGCTTTCATCACTTTATTACATCTCAAGTTGTTACCCCTCAAGTTAAATTGAATGAAAAAACGGTCATTGGAAAGTATTTTCCTGGTGGGCGTATCTGGCCACGTGATGAATTTAGCCAACATACAGAACATTTGCAACTCATTGACACTTGGTTTGTGAATGGCAAAAACTACTGGCGAACCTTAGATGAATGGCACCATCGATACTGGAAGTGTATTCCTGACTTATATAATGATGATTTCAATCTCGATGTTATTAAACATTGGAATGATTATTTTTTACTTTGTAAAGCAATGTTTGCTCCTTTAGATGGTACATTTTATGGTAATAGCCACTATCTTTTCTCGCTTAAATCCTGATTCAAAATGAAAAATCGACGTGTTGTTATTACTGGCTTAGGTGCTATTTCAGGTCTGGGTATAAATGCTGAATATTTCTGGAACGCTCTAAAAGCAGGGCGTACGGCAATCAAAACACTGGACCTACCCATTGAAAACATAAAAATGTCCTTAGGTGCGCTAGTTCCTAACTTTGATGAAAAAAAATATTTCACTGTCGATGAGCTCAGTATATTGGATCGGTATTCACAGTTAGCTGTAATAGCAGCACGAGAAGCGGTAAATGATGCAGGTTTAATTGGCAATAGCAGTATATTGCAAGACGCTGCTGCAATTATTGGTAGTGGCTGTGGTGGTAAGCATACAGATGAAGCGACATACGACCAACTATATAAACAAAAACGAAAACGCGCACATCCACTAACGATTCCTAAAGGAATGCCAAGCGCAGCTGCTAGCAGCGTAAGTATGCATTTAGGTATTAAAGGCCCTGCATTTGTACTTGCTAGTGCCTGCGCCTCTGGCTCACACGCCATTATTCAAGGAATGATGATGATTCAGTCTGGCGTAATTGATGTAGCCATAGTCGGTGCTTCTGATGCACCGTTTACTTATGGTTTATTAAAGTCGTGGGATGCGCTAAGAGTTGTTTCAAATGATACTTGCCGACCTTTTTGTGCTGACAGAAGTGGCCTTGTCTTAGGTGAAGGAGCAGGAATTTTAGTGCTGGAGTCAGAAACCCATGCGATGAAACGAGGTGCGAGAATTTATGCTGAAATGGTAGGTTGCGGAATGACGTCAGATGCTGGCCATATTACACGACCAGATATATCAGGTATTACACGTGCAATAGAAAAAGCTTTACATCATGCTGGTTTTTCACCTAACGACGTTGATTACATAAATGCACATGGTACGGGTACTATTATTAATGATGCTACAGAAACGGAAGCTATCAATCGTGTGTTTTGTCATCATGCAAAAAATCTAGCAGTTACATCGACAAAAGCCATGCATGGACATGCTTTAGGTGCATCAAGTGCGCTTGAGTTAGTAGCGACAACACTAGCACTTCATCATGGAATTATTCCGCCAACGGTTAACTTTACTGTAGCAGACGAAGTATGTGACCTGGATTATGTACCAAACGAAGCACGAGTAAAAAACATCAATGCGGCAATTTCTAATTCATTTGCCTTTGGTGGTTTGAATGCAGTTATCGCAATTAAAAAGTATAATTAGAAATTATTGCTTTATCAGGTAGGGTGCATTAACTTCGTGTGATTTCGTAAGCCATTGTTCGATATCATCTATATCAAGCGGTTTACTGTACAAATAGCCCTGTACAATCTCACCGTTCAAATTTTTTACGACATCTAGCTCTGCTTGTGTTTCTATACCTTCAAAAACATTTTTCATGCCAAGGCCTGTACTCATAGTAACGATTGATTTGACGATATTAACTAATGTTGATTTAGTATCGATATCTCTAATAAATGTTTGATCAACTTTTATGCAATCAATGGGTAAGCGCGTTAGATAACTCATTGAAGTGTAGCCAGTACCAAAATCATCAAGTGCAATCGAACAGCCGATTCTATGAAGTTTATTGAGAAATATCTCTGTTTTTTCAAAATCATCTATTAACAGTGATTCGGTTATTTCAAACTCCAACTGTGATGGATCAATACCCGTATTTTTAATTTCTTTTTCAATAAAGCTAACAAATTTCATATCACCACATTGCAGTGCTGACAAATTGATAGCGACCGTTACATTGCTTAGATGACCCGAAGCGATAAATTGAGTAACGTAAGTAATAACCCATTTTCCTACATCATATATTAATCCTGTTTCTTCTAGTAGTGGGATGAATTGAACAGGACTCACAGCACCTAGTTCTTTATTGTTCCATCGTAATAACGCTTCAAAGCCAACGGTTTTTCCTGTAAGGCAATTAACTTGTGGCTGAAATGCCATATAAAATTCATCATTAGCAATGGCTGTGTGTAGTTCGTTTTCAATTTCCAGTCGTTCGCGAAGTTTATTTGACATGCTTTCATCATAAAATTGTAAACGATTACCCCCTGCTTTTTTTGCGTTATACATTGCGGTATCAGCATTTCTAAGTAACTCTAATGCAGAGCATCCATCGTTGGGGAAAATGCTTATACCGACACTTGCGCCAATATGAATCTTATGTGAATCTATATCGAATATGCTGGTTAAATTTTCTATTAGTTTTTGTGCAATACCTATCGCTTCATCGCTATTAATCATACGTTGTATGACCACAACAAATTCATCACCACCATTTCGTGAAATGGTATCTTCTTTACGTAAAGTTTTTAATAGGCGGATTGAGACTTGTTTTATTAATTTGTCACCGATGATATGTCCCAAGCTATCATTAATTGTTTTAAACCTATCAAGATCTAAAAAAAGTACGCCTAGTTGCTGTTTGTTACGGTGTGCTGCTTCTATAGAATGGTCAATACGATTGATTAATAAGTTTCTATTTGGTAGTCCTGTTAGCTCATCATGATAGGCAAGATGCTGTAGACTTTCTTCAGCCTCTTCTTTTTTGCTAATGACTTTTTCGAGATTAGAATTAATATCTATTAAATCTTTTGTACGTTCTTCGACTTTAATTTCTAGTTTTCGTTTGTTGTTTTCAAGTTGGAATTGAACTTCTTCCCGTATAAGTATTTCATTATTTAAATCAACTATTAATTGTTCGTTATAAAACGTAAGTTCTATTTCTTTTTTGCGGCTACGATTAACATTAATGCTGGTACTTATCATTACACTAATAAATATAAAAAATGTGAGTGCTAAATAATAATGCTGAGCATCATCAAGGCTGATGAAAACGATAAATATAGCGATTGCTTGAGGAATGACAAATACGTAATATGCTGGTAACCAAACCGATAAGATTGGAATGCCACCTGCTATCAAGCCAAAACTTATTAAAAATATCATATTTTTAACAGAATCATCACTATGTGATGATTGTGTTAGTAAAAACCAACCCCAGGCCATACCTATGGAAAGAGTCAATAACAGATAACCTGAAAGATACTTGTTTATATTTCTATTACTTGATTTTAAATAACTACCTGTAACATACGTGCGTACTAGCATTAATATTGTGACTACAATACTGAGGATTAGGGAATTTACATGATGTTTTGTATCGTAGACTAGAGTGAAAATTAACCAGACAGAAAAAACATTTGATAATCCGCCAGATAGCGCAGAGTTGAAAAGAATATCAACTTGCTTTTTTAAGAGTTCATTTACTTCTAAGATTTTTCTTTTCATATGAAATGCAAAACCATTTTGCTAATAACCTAATACAAATTTATACATGTCGGTTTAACATGATGTAATAAATTTTAAGTACGCAGAAATTTCATTTACATTTAGGGCGCGTATTACTATTGAAGAGTCTGCTCCAAGAAAAGTAAGAATAGTTAATATTTTACAAAAGGTTACGAATTTAAATTATTTAACATTAATTATATCGTTTATATAATTTTTTTTATATAATTTACTTTAAATATTTATTGTAATTAGTTGAATTAATTTGTTTTTTATATGTACAGTATTCAAAAAAATCCTATCCGAAAGTTTGCAAGGTTAACGACTTTGATTTATTAAAACTGAAGAAATTATTTTTGTTAACGAATGGTAACAATATGATTAAAAAACGTACCTGGGTTTTGCTTCGTGGTCTTGTTCGTGAACAGCGACATTGGGGTAAGTTTCCTGATGAATTTCGACGTTATTTCCCTCATGACGAAATTCTTCTCTACGATTTCCCGGGTAATGGTGCACGCTACCAGGAGAAT
>JAESSQ010000053.1 GCA_016764035.1 Gammaproteobacteria bacterium | reverse complement strand
TTTATCTAAAATATTTTCTAATATTGAACCAATAATATATTTAAAATCTTTTGAAAACAGAATATATAATGTCCTTTTGAAACCAAATTTAAAAATATAATTATGATCATTTTCTAGAATGTGAAGATTTCCAGTATTAGCTTTAATAGAATCTTCTTTACTTCCATTATAAAATCCAAATTCTAAAGGTAAGATTACAATAGTGTTTTTATTAATAACTTCTTTAGATTTCTCTAATATATAATCTAAACCTAATCCAGCAGACACTGAATAATTTGTACAATTTTTATTTAAAACTTGTTCTATTGTTTCACACCTATGGCTAAAAAAACCATTGGAGCCAGCGACAATAATAATATTATTTTGTTTAGTAGATTGTGCATAATGTAAATATTTAAGATCATATGCCGTTTTGCCCCATCCAATAATAAGTGGTTTATCAAATACAAATATCATCAATAAACCAATTAATATTAATGATAATAATGCACTACAAATATATAGATAAATATTTTTTTTCATATTAGAACCTAAAATATAAAAATTCCGAGGTATTTTGACCAAAGAATAAATTTTGAATTAAAAAATAAAAAATAAAATTATTAATAAAAAACATTTTACTAATACTCATATTATTTGTATTTTTAAAGAATAAGACTGTAATAAATCCAATAAGAATTATAAAAAACATTTCAACTGCACCCATAACAGTGCCATCAGCTAGATTTTTCATTGTACCTGTATGATTAAGAATATTTTTCAAAAAACTTGGAAGAATGTTATATAGTTGCGTTTGTATTAAAATATCGTTAAAGCCAAACATCCCTTTCAGCACTTTAATAGCATCCTCCCATTCTTTAGCTCTAAAAAATATCCAAGATATATTCACAAAGTTAAAAGTAATAATCCATCCAATTATTGAGTTGAATCTAAACCCTAATTGATTCCAAATTCGATGTATAATTAATGCAAATCCATGTAAAAAACCCCAAAATACAAATGTCCAGCCAGCCCCATGCCAAATGCCTCCAAGTATAAAGGTTGCCATTAGATTATTGATAGTTCTAAAATTACCTTTTCTATTACCACCCAATGGAATATAAATATAATCTTTTAAAAATCTACTTAAAGTAATATGCCACCTTCACCAAAAATCTTGAATATTAGTTGCTTTGTATGGTGAATTAAAATTAATTGGTAGTCTAATATTAAATAAAAGTGCAGCACCAATAGCCATATCTGTGTATCCGCTAAAATCAAAATATAATTGGAATGTATATGATAGTGATGTAGCCCAAGCCTCAAAAAATGTAAGTATTTCTGCTTTATCAAATCCATTTGTAGCCCATACAGCAAACGTATCAGCAATTACAACTTTTTTAAATAATCCAATTGAAAAAATAAACAATCCTAAAGCTATATTTTTATAGTTTTTAACTTTGTTTCTCACATTTGCAAATTGTGGCATCATCTCTTTGTGGTGTACAATTGGACCAGCAATTAATTGTGGAAAGAATGTCACAAACAATCCATAATTTAAAAAATCATACTCTTTAGTTTCACCTCTATATGAATCCACTAAGTATGCTATTTGTTGGAAAGTAAAAAATGATATAGCTAATGGTAATGCTAAATTTACTAGTCCTATTTCACTACCAATTACAAAATTTATATTACTTATAAAAAAATCTGAGTACTTAAAGTACCCTAATAATCCAATATTAGATGTAATACCAATTGTAAGAAGTTGTTTCTTTGATACTTTTTTATGTTCTGTATTTTTTAAAAGTGATATTCCTATAGTATAATTAAATACCATAGATACTAATATTATTGGTAAATATATTATATTCCACCAACTATAAAAGAATAGTGATGATACTACTAAAAATCCTTTTGAAGCTTCTGTCAATCTTTTTGAATTGAGATAGAAATATACAAAGAATGTTATAGGTAGAAACATAAATATAAATTCATAACTATTGAATAGCAAATTAACTACCTAACTTTATGTAAAAGTATTTTTCTTAACAATAAGTTTATTCTATCTGCATAAGGAATAAATGAAAATATATATTTTAACATATACATGAAAAATTGTTTTTTGGAATATGATCCATAATTGTCAATCTGAATTAAACGGCTTTCTAATGCTTGTTTAATCCCATTCCTAGTTTTAAAAGATGTACCGTCTTGTACAAAATACGCTAAGTATTGTTCTAAGTCAAAGTAAAACGAAATACCATTAAGATAAGCTTTTAGAAAAAAATCATAGTCTGCAGCGACCATATATTTTAAATTATGCTCTCCTATTTTGGCATATACATCTTTTTTTATGAATGTACTTTGGTGGGGTAGACAATTACGCTGTTTTAAAATAGATAAATCTGTAGAAATTTTACGAGCATGTGAAGTATTTAGGTTAGGATCCAACGGGATATAATTATATACTAAGATATCTGACTTAGTATTTTCTTCTGCACTTAGACTATAGAAAATATCCTTCTCAAATAAATCTCCTGAATTTAAAAAGACAATATATTGTCCCGAAGCCATTTTAATACCTTTATTCATCCCATCAAATATACCTTTGTCTGGTTCACAAATATATTTAATATTATTTTGACTAGGTAGTTGGCCTAGGTATAGACAAGTACCATCGGTTGAATTAGCATCTACTACAATCCATTCACAGTTTTGTGGAAGCGGAAAAATAGAATCTTTTGTTCTTTTAAGTCCTTCAATATTGTTATATGCAACAGTTATAATAGATAAATAATACATTCTATACCTTTTTTTATTGTGCTAATTCTTTTTCTATTAAAATATCTAAAATATCGTAAAATGAATCAATATAATCCCAATCTAGAATAGTTCTTGCTTTAGAATTATCTCCATAAATATCTTTAATTTCATTTGGTCTAAATAAGCTATCATCAATAATAATCAATTCTTTATCTAAATTCATCTTCTCAAAAACATATTCTACTATATCTTTTAGTAAAATCGATTCTCCTGAACATATAATAAAGTCATCAGGTTTCTCAAGTTGCATCATTTTCCACATAACTTCTACATATTTTGGAGCATAACCAAAATCTCTTTTGACATTAAGATTTCCAACTCTCAACTCTTTTAAAGTTTTATTTTTTATTGCAATAGAATCCCTTATAATCTTTTTTATAAAAAAGTTATCACTTCTTAAAAAAGATTCATGATTAAATAATATACCATTGGAAGCATATATACCATAAGACTCCCTATAAGTGGTAACCATAAAATGTGCGGCCATTTTAGACACACCATAAGGGCTTATAGGATGCATAGGAGTATCGATTCTAATTGGCATACTATCCACTCTTCCATACATTTCACTACTTGATGCTTGATATAGTCTTGTATTAGGGCTAAATAGTCTGATACTTTCAAGTAAATTATTTACGGATGTTGTATTGAATGAAAATGTTCCTATTGGTTGAGAATATGATAATCCAACAGAACTTTGAGCGGCTAAATTATATATTTCATTAGGTTTATATTTTTGTATTATCCTAATAATATTTGCCATATCCAGAAGGTCAAGTTCTTCTAAAATAATATCTTTATCAATACCAAGGTATTTAAAATTTCGTGTATTTGTACACCTGTTACTTCTTACCGTACCAATAACTTTATAATTTTTTTCAAGAAGTAATTTAGCTAAATATGTTCCATCCTGACCTGTAACACCTGTAATTAATGCTATTTTCATTTTACTACACTTTCATAAATTTTTTGAGTTTTTATTGCTGTCTGTCGCCATGAAAAATATTTCAATCTTTGAGTACCACTCTTGATTAAAATTTTTCTGAATTCTTTATCATTGAAGACTTTATTGATAGCATCAAAGATTGATTTTTCACTAGAAGGATCAAAGTATTGTGCTCCATTGCCTGCAACTTCAGGTAACGAACTGGTATTGCTACAAACTAATGGGCATCCGCAGGCAAAAGATTCCAAAATTGGAATACCAAAACCTTCATACAATGAAGGAAAAACAAACATTAAAGCATTTTTGTAAAACTGGGATAAAGACTCATCATCTAAGTCAAATTGTAGTATCTTATCTTTTATATTTAATTGATTAAATAAATGAATTTCATCAGATGTAAATTTACCGGCACCAACACACACAATAAGTAAGTCAGCTTCTTCATTAAGAATTCTAGATACTGCCTTAATAAATGTACTAAAGTTTTTATATCCTGTTCTTCGACCCACAAATAGAATATACTTACTAGGAAGGTTTATTTTCATTTCAAAATCATTATTTATTTTCATTGAACTAGAAAGGTAAACGACATCAATTTTTTCTGCCTCTATATTAAATATTTCTATTAAATCATTTTTTGTACTTTCAGAGATTGCTATAATTTTTGATGCTTTTTCAGCTAGTATTTTTTTATTATGAGATGTTCTGTCATTCTTAGAAATCATTTCACTGAACTTTTCGTGTATCATATCATATACAGTCAGCACAAAAGGCATGTTACCAAGGTACTTCAAAAAGTATGGGTCATAATATGTTGGATGAAAAACATTATAGTTTTTCATTTTAATTTTTTGAATTGAATTTATTTTATTGATTGGTGAAAGAAGTCTATGTTTACCTCTAAACTCCTTACTTGGAAATAAGTTCATATGCTGTACATATTTTCTATCGGAAAGATAATGATTATTTGATACTAATAATGAAGTAGTAGCTTCTATATCTTCTATATGCTCATATTCACTAATCAACTCATAAAAATATCTTGATATTCCACCATACTTTTCCAAAGAAAATATTTGATGATCATATAAAACTTTCATTTATCAACCTATTATTTAAATAATTTATGCAATGTTACTAATTGATTGTTATCTAAATTTATAACCGGCATAGATTTTATCAATTTGATACGCTCATCAGTTCTAAGAAAAGTTAAATTACCAGTTTCATCTCTAGATTCTCTAAACTTAGATTCAACAACATTATCTTCTGGTGTTGTTATAAGTTCTGGAATATACTTATTTGCATATTCTTTTTTTACAAAAAAAGCATTTACTGAATTTTTATTTGTACCAATAAATTCATAGCCCTTAGATTTTGCAAGTTTATAAAATGCCTGTATAGAAGCTCCAAAATACAAGTTAGAATAATGTTTTTGCGTTCTAACAAATTCATCATCATATGGAACTGTAATACTATGTTTATTCCCGAATATAGAATTATATTCACAAATAACTATAACTGGATTTATAGAATCTATCGCTTCCCAAACATAGTAGTCATTTCCATCAATGTCAATACTTAGTAAACCTATTTCTTTGTCAAAACTATAGGTTTTAATATAATTTTCAATTGTTGAATTAATATTGTCTTTCGTTATGAAAACGTCTTTTGCAAATAAATCATATTTCCAATGTATTGGATTGTTTTTTATTTGTTCTATATTTTTCAAGGAACCATCCATTACTAAACCAGACCAGTTGTCATTTTCAAGTAAGAATCGTGTATTTGCTTCTGAATAATCTTCAACGCCAAACTCAATAAAAACTTTATTTTTTATAGGTAGTTTATTTACTAAATACTGGATTATGCCATCTTCACCCCACTGTGAAAAAACTTTAAATTCGGCATCTTGAATATTTGAAAAATTACTATTTTTATTATCTCTTACAAGGGCTTGAGACGTCAATATTTTTAAATCATTAATCTTTAAATTATAAGCTTTTAAATTAATAACCTTACCCATCACTTTTTTTATAAAATTCTTTAAAAAACTCATAATTTCACTTTCCATTCTAATTTAATGTTTATTTGACTATTGTACATTTTCATACTAATAACTATATTCTTCTTTGATTCGCTCTACTGATTAGATATTGACCGTATTGATTTTTCTTCAAAGGCTCTGCAAGCTCTAATAATTTCTTTCTGCTAATATATCCCATCTCATATGCTATCTCTTCTAAACATGCCACTTTTAAAGACTGCCTATTTTCAATTGTTTGTATGAATTGACCCGCTTCTAATAAACTCTCATGCGTACCTGTATCTAACCAAGCATACCCTCTGCCCATAAGTTCAACTTTTAACCTTCCTTCACTTAAATAGTATTGGTTGAGTGTTGTTATTTCTAACTCTCCTCGATCGGACAGTTTTACATCTTTTGCCTTTATAACTACATCGTTTGGATAAAAATACAGACCTACTACTGCATAATTTGATTTTGGTTTAGATGGTTTTTCTACTATACTTATAACATCGCCATTTTCATCAAATTCCGCAACACCATATCTCTCAGGATCTTTTACATAGTATCCAAAAACTGTAGCACTATTATATTTACTAACATTTTTAACAGATGTTGCTAATAAGTCTGTTAACCCATGTCCATAAAATATATTATCCCCAAGAACTAAACAAACGTCATCTCCGCCTATAAATTCTTCTCCTAATATGAAAGCTTGGGCAAGCCCATCCGGAGAAGGTTGAACTTTATAACTAAAGTTCATTCCTATGTCAGAACCATTTCCTAAGAGATCTTTAAATCTCGGCAAGTCATGTGAAGTTGATATAATCAATACTTCTGTGATTCCAGCAAGCATTAAAACAGAAAGTGGATAATAAATCATTGGTTTATCATAAATCGGAACTAATTGCTTAGAAACACCTTTTGTTATAGGGTAAAGTCTTGTACCGCTTCCCCCAGCTAATATAATTCCTTTAATGCAATACTCCTAAATAATCTTTCATTTTGTTATTTTTTAACATTATACAAAAATTTCTTTACAGTTAGCAAAAAAATGATTTCTATAACTTAAAATCTAAACAAAATGGATTTGTTATATTAAAGGAAAACAAAGTACAATATCTTTATAAAATATTTAAAAGATAATTAATGAAAATTGAACAAACAAAGTTAGATGGGGTATTAGTACTAAGTCCAAAAATATTTGACGATGAGAGGGGCTTTTTTTATGAAAGTTATTCTCAAAGTACATTTTTAAAAAATAAACTAAAACATAATTTTATTCAAGATAATCAATCATATAATAAATATAAAAACACTTTTAGAGGATTGCATTATCAAATGAATCCAAAATCCCAAACTACTATAGTCAGAGTTGTTTCCGGTAAAATTTTGGACTTCGTAGTGGATATAAGAAAGAATTCACCAACATATGGACAGTATGTTTCGCAAGTTTTATCGGATGAAAATCATAAACAATTGTTTATACCAAAAGGTTTTGCCCACGGATTTTTGACATTAACAGATAATGTTAATATTCTCTATAAAATGGATGAATTATATGCTCCAGAGTATGATAGAATATTGAATTTTCAAGATACTACTATCAACATCGCAATGGATGTAGATTTTGAAAACTTGATAATTGCAGATAAAGATAAGAATGCTCCTATGCTTAAAGATATTGATAATAATTTTATTTTTGGAGAATGATTTTGAAAACAATTTTATTAACAGGATGTGCTGGATTTATTGGTAGTAACTTTTTACCATATTTTCTAGATAAATATGAGGATTATAATCTTATAAATTTAGATTTGCTAACTTATGCAGGTAATTTAGACAATTTAAAAGAGTGTGCAGATAATCCAAGATATACATTTATAAAAGGCAACATCTGTAACCGAGAGTTAGTAGAATTTATTTTTAACAAATACGATATTCAAGGTGTTATTCACTTTGCGGCAGAATCTCATGTAGATAACTCTATAAAAAATCCCGGTATATTTATAGAAACAAATGTACATGGTACCTTTACTCTTTTAGATGTAGCTAAGAACTACTGGATGGATAAACCCTTTTTATATAAAGATAAGTATTCAGGGTGTAGATTTCATCATATTAGTACTGATGAAGTATATGGTACTTTAAATGAGACAGATCTTTTTACAGAAAAAACACCATATGCTCCTAATTCTCCTTACTCAGCATCAAAAGCAAGTTCGGATATGATAGTAAGAAGTTATCAAGAGACCTATGGATTAAATACTGTAATAACAAACTGCTCTAATAATTATGGTCCAAAACAACATGATGAGAAGCTTATACCAACTATTATAAGAAAAGCGATGAGTGGTAAGAAGATTCCTATTTATGGCGATGGTAAAAATATTAGAGATTGGTTATATGTACTTGATCATTGTAAAGGTATAGACTTGGTTTTTCATACTGGTCAAAAAGCGAATGTATATAATATTGGCGGAAAAAATGAAAGAACAAACCTACAAATAGTGGAAACAATATGTTCAATTCTTGATGAAAAAATACCTAGCATTAAAAGCTATAAAGAGCTTGTCACTTTTGTAGATGATAGAGCTGGACATGACAGACGCTATGCTATAGATGCTACAAAACTTGAAAATGAATTAGGCTGGAAAGCGAATGAAGATTTTGATACTGGAATAATTAAAACTATTGATTGGTATATTGATAAATACACAGAAAAAGAGAAATATGCAAAAGATAAATAACTATGATTATTTAATTATTGGAGCTGGCATAATTGGATTGTCAATTTCTAAAGCTTTAATAGAGAAATATCCCCAAAGTAATATTTTAGTTATTGAAAAAGAAAAAAAAGTTGCATGTCATGGTAGTGGTCGCAATAGTGGTGTACTACATGCTGGTTTTTATTATACCTCTGATTCCTTAAAAGCAAAATTTACACGAGAGGGTAATCAAGAACTGACAAAATTTTGTCTTGAAAATAAATTACAAATAAATAGATGTGAAAAAATTGTTGTCGCTAGCAATAAAGTTGAACTAGAAACTTTAGAAGAACATTATAAACGAGGAATTGTAAACAATGTTGATGTTGAATTGATTTCTGAAGAGGAACTAAATGAGAAATTTTCAAACATTAAAACCTATAAAAAGGCTCTTTATTCTAAAAGTACGTCTACTGTAAACCCTGTTGAAATTTCAGAGTTTTTATATAAACAACTAGAAGAAAAAGGTGTTGAGTTTGGTTTTAATGAAGCTTATCTTGAGAACTTAGGTAATAACACAATCTTAACATCTAAACATAAGAAAATCAAAGCAAGAAAAATAATTAACTGTGCAGGATTATATGCTGATAAAGTAGCAAAAGATTTTGGATTTTCACAAAATTATACGATAATTCCTTTTAAGGGTATATATCTAAAATATACCAAAAATGATAAGCCGATTAATACAAATGTTTATCCTGTTCCCAATTTAAAAAATCCCTTTCTAGGAGTCCACTATACTATCACTGTTGATGGTACTATTAAAATAGGACCCACAGCAATACCAGTACTTTGGAGAGAGGGCTATAAAGGGCTAGATAATTTTAATTTGAAAGAACTACAAGAAATACTGAAGTATATATTTAAACTTTTTATAAATAACTCTTTTAATTTTAGAGCTTTGGCTTACGAAGAGATGAAAAAATAATATAAGAGTTACTTTGTTCTTTTAGCATCTAAAATGCTTAAGAGTATTGATACTAAAGGATTTACTGAATGGAGTAAGCCCGGTATTAGAGCACAACTTTTGGATATAAATACATTAGAACTTCTACAAGATTTTGTTGTAGAAGGAGATGATAATTCTTTGCATATACTTAATGCTGTAAGTCCTGCATTTACAGCTAGTTTCCCATTTACAAGGTGGGTTGTCAACAATAATTTATCATAAATTTATGTGAGATAAGATAAAATCTCATAATTATAATTAGAATAAAAGAATAAGGCTTGATAGTTTATGAAAAAATGTTTAATATGTAGTTCAGAAGTAGAAAAGTTTATTGACTTGGGTCAACAGCCAATAGCAAATGGTTTTTTAAAAAAAGAACAGTTTAAAAGTGAATATTATTTTCATATGGAAGTTGCTTTTTGTCCAAAATGTAAAATGGTTCAATTAGTTGAACAGCCCGATAGAGAACAAATGTTTCATGAAAACTATGCATTTTTTTCATCAACTTCAAATTATATGAAAGAACATTTTCATCAATTTGCTTCTTCAGTTATAAAACTTCAATCTTTAAAAGAAGATTCCCTAGTTGTAGAGATAGGCTGTAATGATGGGATTATGATACAAAACTTTATGCAAGAAGGTATTAGACATTTAGGGGTTGAACCTTCGAAGAATGTTGCAGAAGTCGCAAAGTCAAAAGGCATAAATGTCACAACTGAGTTCTTCGATGTGAAGTTAGCAGAAGATACCATTGCAGAGTGTGGAAAGGCAGATGCAATATTAAGCGCAAATGTAATGTGCCATATCCCTTATATGCACTCTATTTTTGAAGGTATTGAAAAGCTTTTAAAAGATGATGGTGTTTTCATTTTTGAAGATCCTTATGTTGGTGATATAATCCAAAAAGCTTCTTTTGATCAGATTTATGACGAACATACATTTTTGTTTTCTGTTATGTCCGTTAGTTACTTAGCCGGTATGCACAACCTTGAAGTTATTGATACAGAGTATCAAATTACTCATGGTGGTTCTATGAGATATACTTTGGCACATAAAGGTAGAAAAAATATCTCTGATAATGTTGAAAAACAACTTCAAAAAGAGAAAGATTTAGGATTAGACACACTATCCGCATACGAAAGATTTACTGATAAAGTACTTGTAGTTAAAAATGATTTAATGAAATTGTTGAACCAACTAAAAGATGAAGGAAAAAAAGTTGTAGCTTATGGTGCTACATCCAAAAGTACAACAGTTACAAACTTTTTTGGTATTAGCCCTGAGCATATTGAGTTTATTTGTGATACTACACCTACTAAACATAATAAATTCTCACCAGGTGCCCATATACCTGTAATACCTTATGAAAAATTTAGAGAAAGCAATCCTGATTATGTAGTTTTATTTGCTTGGAATCATGCAAAAGAAATTATGGAAAAAGAAAAAGAATATATGGAATCAAATGGAATCAAATGGATTATGTATGTACCGGATGTTAAGGTAGTTGATTAATGATTCTTTGTGCTAACCCAAAAGAACAATATTTATCTCACAAAGATGAAATAAAACTAGCTATTGATAAAGTGCTTGAAAGTGGTTGGTATATTTTAGGACAAGAGGTTAAAGCATTTGAAAAAGAATTTGCTAACTTTGTTGGGGTTAAATATTCTATAGGTGTTGCAAGTGGAACGGATGCTATATTTTTATCTTTAAAAGCTTTAGATATTGGAACCGGAGATGAAGTGATAACAGTATCCCATACAGCTACAGCAACTGTTTCAGCCATAGAAGCTACCGGAGCAAAAGCTATATTTGTAGATGTAGAAGAAGAATATTTCACCATGGATGTAAGTAAAATAGAAGAAGTGATTACTGATAAAACGAAAGCTATAATTCCCGTACATATTTATGGTCATCCTTGTGATATGAATAAATTACAAAAAATTTCTAAAGAAAATAATTTATATTTAATAGAAGACTGTGCACAAGCAAGTGGCGCAAAGTATGAGGACAAAGATGTCGGAAGTATGGGGGATTTAGGTTGTTTTAGCTTTTTTCCTACTAAAAATCTTGGTGCATTAGGAGATGGTGGTGCCATTACCACTAACTCTAAAGAGCTATATGAAAAACTACTAATGCTCAGACAATATGGATGGGACAAAAATAGAGAAAGTAAATTTCAAGGATACAACTCAAGACTTGATGAGATTCAAGCAGCTGTTTTAAGAGTAAAATTGAAATATTTGAAACAAGATATAGAAAAAAGAAATAAAGTAGCTTCTCTTTATTATAAGTATTTAAAAGATACGGATTTTATTTTACCAAAAGTCAAGGATAGTTGTTATCATGCCTATCATTTATTTGTAATAAAAACAGATAATAGAGATAAAGTGTTGAAGTTTTTAGAGGAAAATAATATCATGGCTATGATTCATTATGATAAAGCTGTTCATATGAATGAAGCATATAAAATATATTCAAATTTATCTATTACAGAAAAAATTATAAACAATATTTTATCTCTACCATTGTATCCAGAGCTCAAGAATGAAGATATTAAACAGATATCTAATCTATGTATAAACTATAAAAGTTTGAAGGAATAAAAAAATTGAAAAAAAAAATTAAATTAAATTTAGGTTGTGCTTCTAGACCACTGAAAGGTTATATTAACATTGATATAGATAGTAAGGAAACTATAATAAAGAGATATCCAAATATTGATATTCCTGAAGATTTAGATATTTGTCAATATGACATATTTAATTTACCGTATGAAGACTCTAGCGTGAATGAAATATTATCTGATTGTATGTTAGAACATTTATCATTTCTAGAGGAAAAAAAATTCTTTTTAGAAATGAAAAGAGTATTATCTTCGAATGGTAGATTGCTTTTTACAGTTCCTGACTTTGAGAATACAATTGAACTATGGATTAAAGCAAAAGATGATTGGAAAGAGTTTTTCCGAAATGATGATGAAGCTATTACAAAAGAACATTGGTTTGGTAATTATTCATACTCTTGTGACAATAGATGGGGATACTTGACTGCTAGTATTTTTGGTCCACAGAACGGAGAAGGTCAATTTCATAAAAATGCTTATACTGAAGGAAAAATAAGATCTATGCTAGAATACTTAGAATTTGATATTATTGAATTATCTAGATATAAATGGAAAGATGATAGAGAAATGATGCTCAAAGTAATTGCAAGTAAAAGATAATATAATTAATTGGTAAAGAAGTATTATATGAAAAGTTCTTTGAAAAAAAAGAAAATAGCTATTGTCGGAGCAAGTGGATATATTGGTTCAAAATTAGTTTTAAAATTATCAGAATTTGATTGCAGTATATTACGTATATCACGAAATAAAGATAAGCTAAAACCGCTTGCAAGTACTTTAGCAAATATTATGGATTTTGAAGTAAAATATGATGACATCAAATGGGAAGATATACTTGATAACGTTGATTTAGTATATTACTTGTCATCTCAGACAAGTACATACATAGCTGAAAAGAACATCATTGAAGACTACAATTCAAGCGTAAAACCTATTGTAGAGTTATTAAAATATTGTGAAAAAATAAATAATAACTTAACTATTATTTTTTCTAGTGCCGTTACGATATGTGGATTAACAGAATCATTACCAGTAGATGAAACCTTTAAAGATAACCCAGTTACTATATATGATGTGCATAAACTCTTAATAGAAAATTACATTAAATTTTATTGCTCTAAAAGTTTTATAAAAGGAACTTCTTTACGATTAGCTAATGTTTATGGTCCTGGGACAGAGAGTAGTAGTAGTGATAGAGGGATATTAAATAAAATGATTAGCAGAGCTATGGAAGGTCATGATTTGTCAGTTTACGGTAAAGGCAACTACCTTAGAGACTATATTTACTTAGATGATGTAGTAGATGCACTATTGAAAGCTTATGAGTATATTGACAAAACAAATGGAAACCATTATATAATATCAAGCGGAGAGGGGAATACAATAAAAGAAGCATTTGAATTAATTACAAAAAAGGTTTCTGAGATATTAGAAATACATACAAAAGTGAATCAGGCATCTATACCTGATTCCTTAGCATTAATTGAATATAGAAATTTTATTGGTAATAGTGATAGTTTTATGGCTCACACAAAATGGAAACCTACAGTTAATCTTAATGAAGGCATAAAGAGTACTATAAAAGAGTTTAAAGGTATCAAAAAATGGCTAGATTGATTAATATAGATACACATAGTGATGATAGAGGATCATTATGTGTTATTGAAAAGAATTTACCTTTTGATATCAGAAGAGTCTATTATATGTTCGATGTGACTTCAAAAAGAGGTGGGCATAGGCATAAGAAAACGATTCAAGCATTAATTGCATTAAATGGTTCATGTGAGGTATTTATAGAAAATGAAAATGAAAAAAAAACTTTTGTACTAGCTAGTAAAACTAAATGCTTAATTCTAGATCCAGAAGATTGGCATACTATGGATAATTTTTCAGATGGAACAATTTTATTAGTATTGTCATCTGAGTTTTATGATAAAAATGATTATATTGAGGAAGGTTATTGAAATGAAAAAAATAGTTATAACAGGAGCATTAGGACATATTGGTTCTAAGCTAATAAGAACTTTGCCTATAGAAATTGATGATGTAGAAATAATTATGATAGATAATCTACTGTGTCAAAGATATTGTTCACTATTTAATTTACCAAAAGAGTATAAATATAAATTTATAGAAGCTGATATACTAGATTATGATTTAAATGCTTTATTCAAAGATGTATTATATGTTGTGCATCTTGCAGCAATTACTAATGCTGCAGGTAGTTTTGGTAATGAAGTTGAAGTTGAAAATGTAAATTATATTGGTACTAAAAAAGTTATAGAGGCTTGTATAAAAAATAATTCTAAATTAATCTTTTTATCTACTACAAGTATATACGGAACTCAGAAAAACGTTGTAGATGAAAATTGTTCTGTAGAAGAGTTACAACCACAAAGTCCTTATGCACAATCAAAATTTAAATCTGAACAAGAGTTAGAGAAGTATAAAGAAAAATTAGACTATATTATATTAAGGTTTGGTACTATTTTCGGCACTTCACAAGGGATGAGATTTCACACAGCAGTAAATAAATTTTGCTGGCAAGCTGTTATGAACCAACCATTAACAATTTGGAAAACTGCATACAATCAGAAAAGACCATATTTAGACTTAAAAGATGCGGTCAATTCAATAGCTTTTATTATTAAAAATGATATCTTTGACAAAAACATTTACAATGTATTAACAAAAAACTTAACCGTCAGTGATATTGTTGAATCAATTAAGCAAAATGTTGACTCTATTGATATTGACTTTGTAGAAACAAAAATCATGAATCAGTTGTCTTATGATGTTTCTAATGAAAAATTTAAAAAATTAGGTTTTAAACTTCAAGGTAATCAATATACCGCGATAAAAGAAACTATAGATTTGTTAAAAGTATCTAGCAACTATCCATAAGTAAATGATGCTACTATTTTCTTTTAAATGGATAGATAAGTTTAAATACTTTGTAAAAAATGCTATTAATATACAAATGTCTCATAAAGTATTTTCGCATTCTCTTATTTAAAGATTCTAGCTCGAAATCTGTAAGTTTAGAATATAACTCAGAATTATATATATA
>JAESSQ010000007.1 GCA_016764035.1 Gammaproteobacteria bacterium | reverse complement strand
TTATTTTTCCCCGGTGGTGACATCGGCAAACTAGCGGTTACCGGCACCGTTAATGACCTTGCTGTTGGTGGTGCAAAACCACTGTACCTAACCTGCGGCATGATTATCGAAGAAGGTTTTCCAGTGGAAGATTTACGCAAAATCGTTGCCTCGATGAAAGCCACCGCAGACGCGGCTGGCGTTAGCATCGTCACCGGCGACACCAAAGTCGTTCATCGAGGCGCGGCAGATAAACTGTTTATTAATACCGCTGGCGTTGGCGTTATCCCTAAGGGCGTGAACATCACCGCCAGCCGAGCGCAAGTTGGCGATGTTGTTATCATCAATGGCTATGTCGGCGACCACGGCGCGGCTATTGTTGACGCACGCGGCGAGATGGAGCTAGAAAACACCATCGAAACCGACTGCCAGGCGTTAGGCGGACTAGTCAAAGCCATGTTAGACGTTTGCCCGGATATCCACTGCATGCGTGATGCAACACGTGGTGGTATCGCAACGGTATTAAATGAATTCGCAGAATCCAGTGATGTGGGTATTGACCTCAGTGAAACCGCTGTGCCTCTTCGCACCGAAGTACGCGGCATGTGTGAGATCCTTGGACTTGACCCACTCTATCTAGCCAATGAAGGTAAATTAGTCGCCGTCGTCGCGGCTGACCAAGCCGATGCTTTGCTTGAAGTAATGCGAGCGCATCCAGCAGGTAAAGATAGCGCTATCGTCGCGGCAGTCGTCGCTGATCATGCAGGTCGCGTAGTATTGCAGACCAGCTTTGGTGGCGAACGCATTATCGACATGCTGGTTGGCGAGCAATTACCAAGAATTTGCTAAATCGCAACCAATGAGCATCAGCACAGCAAATTACGATAAATGCGAAGACACAACCGTCCGTATTCTGGTCGATGGTAAGCCTGTCTGCTACGAATACGACGCGTTAAACACCTTCCATAAAGGTGACTCATGGTTTGGTTGTGCGGTTGGTTTTAGAGCTATGCAATTGGCAGCACGTGAACTTTCTTCCCGTAGCTTATGGTCACGTGACGAGCTAAGCATCGTAGCGGCCACCCTGGAGCTGGCGTTAAAGACGCCATTGAGCTAGTATCAGGTGCTATTTCATCAAATCGCTTCCAGTTACTCGACAGCATTGCTGAACAAGAGTGTAACCGGAGCATGAAATTTGAGTGGTGGCTGAGCAACATTGAACAGACACTGCACGTAAGATTACGCGATGGCATCGTACCGGAAACATTTTTTATATTGTTAGATCGACTTAGCAATGACGACACTATGTCTGACCATGAAAAAGAAAATAAACGTAGTAAGTTTGACCAGATGAAAGCAGACTTGAGTGATGAGGTATGGAATCAATCATTAGATGCAAGTTTTGAGTTTTCGTTTTTAACGACACCACTTAAAGCTGGAGAATTACCCGATGTGTAATGGCCCGCTACAACAATGTACGACACATAAAAGTATCACCAGCACTAATAACCTTTTAACCAAAACGGAAGTCATTCCACCATGTTAAGTTTGCTATTTATTGGTTTATTAATTGGCATGCGTCACGCACTAGAGGCGGACCATGTCGCAGCAGTAGCATCCCTTGCTACCAGCACCAGTTCACTTAAAAGCGCCATCAAACACGGCGCCGTCTGGGGGCTTGGCCATACCATTACATTATCTCTATTTGGCTCTATTGTTATTTTGACGGACAGCGTCATGCCAGAAAACCTGGCACTGGGTCTCGAATTTGCCGTTGGCATCATGTTGGTCGTATTAGGCGTCGACGTCATCAGAAGAATGCTACGTGACCGGATCCATTTCCATACCCATCAACACAATAATCAACAACAACATTTTCACGCACACAAACACGCCAACGAAAAAACACATAACCCTAAAAAACATGAACACAAACATGCCAAACAATTTCCTGTTAAAGCACTTTTCATTGGCATCATGCACGGTATGGCTGGTTCAGCTGCATTAATTTTACTCACGCTACAAACCGTTAGCTCACCATGGACAGGCATGTTGTATATGCTTTTATTCGGTATCGGCTCTATCGTCGGCATGGCGATACTTTCGGTCATCATCGCGATACCGTTAAAACATTCAGCCACAGGGCTCACCTGGCTCAATAATGGGCTGCAAGGTGTTATTGGTTTTGCGACGATAATAATTGGTGTGGCACTGATTTATGATATTGGCGGGAATTTTATTTAATGGTCGAATGACGTAGGCCATCTCACTGATACCTCATCGTCAGTTTGAACGAATGCGTGAAACCTTTTTACGCGTAAACATCAAACCATTACGAGGCTTATAAGATTTCTCCCTCTGGTCGAAATGACAAACAGCTAAAAAAAATCGCTAGTCGAATATTAATCCTGACTTACGAAGACATTTTCAAGCATTTGTATAGTCCGCTTCATTCCAAAACCAGCACATCATCCATCGCATCCAGCCCTGTTTTTCGATGCGTTATCAACAAAATACTGGCATCTTTTTTATAATCAAAAACTGCAGCCAATAAGGCTTCTTCTGTTTGCTTGTCCAGCCCTTCACCAGGTTCATCGAGAATCAAAACCGGCGCATCCTTAAGTAATGCTCGCGCTATGGTTAAGCGTTTTAACTGCCCTCCCGATAGTTTCAACCCCGCTTCACCGACCCAGGTATCGTAAGCCTCAGGCAAGGTTTCGATGAAATCATGAATCTGTGCAACGCGACAGACTTCTTCAAGCTGAGCCTGTGTCGCTTTGCGATTGGCTAACAACAGATTATTTTTAATCGTGCTATTAAAGAAACAACTATGTTGCGTAACCACCGAAAAATACTTACGTATGTCGTCGCCTTTATAACAATCTAACTCATGACTACCGAAACGAATTGCGCCTGAGCTCGGCGCCCAAAAACGCAACAACAATGAAACGATACTGCTTTTTCCGGTGCCACTGCTACCAACGATAGCCAGCCGTGTGCCAGCTGCAAGTTTAAAGCTAAGGTTCTTCAAGACATACGCAGACGCATCATCATAGCGGAACGAAACATTATCAAACTCGATATCGCAACGTTCTGCCTGTGGCGACGCAGCTTTTGGTTCTGTCACCAACGGCTTGGCATCGACAATAGCGAAGATACGACGCGCTGCTGCTAGCGTGCCGGGCAAACTTTGAAAAGCCAATGGCAAAGCCAATATCGCTTCGAAACTGGCCAGCGTAAATAAAGCTATCATGACCAGTTCAGGTCGTGGCATATCGGCATTTGCCACTAACGGTATACAAATAATAACCACTGACAACATAGCGACATTGGCACACAAGCTTAGTGCGGCTTGTGACAACCCCGTATAACGCGCCATCTTTTTCTGTTCATCGAGTAACTGCTGGCTGAAAAGATCAACCTTCTGGGCTTGTTGCTCAGCCGCGCCATAAATTAATAATTCGCCAAGTCCTTGTACACCATCAACCACGTTACTGCGTAACGCTGTAGACGTTGCAACAATTTTCTCAGCCGGAAGTATACTAAGCCGATTAACCACCAAAGGAACAAACACACCGGCTATCAACAGCAAAACAAGTTCGACCAAAGCTAATCGATAATCATACAATGACAGAAAATAAATAAATAACGAACTGGCGATAAGCGCGACAATCACCGGTGAAACAATACGAAGATAAACATTTTCTAAAGCGTCGATATCTGCGCGTATTCGACTGAGCAGATCACCACTGTGATATTTTTGTAAACCCGCAGGTGCTAAAGGTTCTAGATGCAAATAAAACCAATGACGCAATTCAGATAACAGTCGGAACGTAGCCTCATGCGTCACCAAACGCTCTAGATAACGACTGACCGTCCGCGCAATAGCAAAGCTACGGATACCGGCAGCCGGCGTAAAATAATTCATCATCGCACCGGTAACGCCTGCAATGGCCATCGACGTAATAAACCAACCAGACAATGCCATTAAGCTCACATTGGCAACAATGGTAACCAGAGATAAAAATATACCAAAAGCCATCCACGACCAGTAAGGCCTAAACAGCAGCACTAAACGCCAGAGGACCATGGTATTACATAATGGCTTTTCCGGATCGTATGAAGGTTTTATCACTGGTTTCATAAAGCGTCTTCATGCTGCGATGCCACAAAAGTAGCCAGCATCTTTTGATATAAACCATGACTGTTATTCGTTTCCGCTAATAGCTGTTTATGTGAGCCAGCTTCAACTAACCGGCCCTTGTCCATCACGACAATGACGTCTGCTTGTTCAACCGTATTTAATCGATGCGCTATGGTTATCACGGTACGATTTTGCGCCAGCTGGTCGATGCTTTGTTGAATTAACTGCTCGCTCTCTTTATCCAGGTTAGCCGTAGGTTCATCCAGTATCAACAACGGCGCGTCTTTTAAAAAAGCACGCGCCAGGGCGATACGTTGTATCTGCCCACCGGACAAACCTTCACCTTTCTCGCCGATATGTGTGTTGAACGATTCAGGTAACGCTTCGATAAATTCATCACAGTTAGCCAGTGCAGCCGCTTTTTTCACTTCGCTGTCTGTGGCTTGTTTATTACCTAAACGTATATTATCTGCAATACTGCCGTAAAATAGATAAGGGCGCTGTGGAACCCATGCGAGTTGTTCACGCCAATTTGTTAACGGTATGTCATGTAAATTCATACCGTTGATAACAATTTCGCCTTGCGAGGAACGCACGAAACCGAGTAATAAATTAACCACGGTACTTTTTCCTGCACCACTGGCACCGACCAATGCTATGCGTTGACCCGCATTAATCGTCAAACTAAAGTCATGCAATGCCTGACGGCCTTTTTCATAAGAAAATGTAACATTACTAATATCTATCGCTATCGATTGATTATTAAAAACACTGTCGATAACGGCCGGTAATGTTTTTTCAGCTGACTGATAAACAGGTTTATCTAAAAGCTCAACCATCTGCTCAGCTGCGCCGATGGCTTCCATACGCGCATGATAATGCGTTCCCATATTGCGCAGTGGAAAATAAAATTCAGGAGCAAGTAATAAAACAAAGAAGCCCATTAAAAAATCCATCTCACTGTAGAACAGACGAAAGCCTATCAATACAGCAACAATCGCAATACTAATGGTGGCAAAAAACTCGAGCACCAGCGACGATAAAAATGCCACTCTTAAAACTGACATCGTATTTTGACGATATTGTTCTGAAATACGCGCGATAACTTCCGCTTCATGTTTCGATGTATTAAATATCTTCAGCGTGGTTAAGCCTTGAATCATGTCGAGAAAATGCGCACTCATACGCGCTAATTTGCGCCATTGTTTCTTATTTAGACGCTCTGTTCCTTTGCCAATCAGAATCATAAAAACTGGAATTAACGGCGCTGTCAGCAGCATCACCAGACCAGAAATCCAATCCGTAGGAAAAATGAAAATAAGAATCGAAAAAGGTACTAATACCATCAAAGACATTGCCGGTAGATAACGCGCATAATAATTCTCTAATGCCTCAATGCCATCGACCAGCGTGTTCACGCGCGCACCAGTATGTTCACTGCCCGATTGAACAGGACCTAGCGCCTGAACATGACGGTGCAACCGGTTACGCAAATGCCGTTTTATTTTTGCAGCACCATGAAAAGCCGCCTGCTCAGATGCCCATGCCAATAAAGCACGCACGACAAATACCAACAGCAACAACCATAACCACGACTGCACATCCGTTATGGCTAAACCCTCAAAAATAACACCATTAACCGTTTTGGCTAAAAACCATGCCTGCACAATTAGTAGAAAACCCGATAACAGACCTAGTCCGATAGCTATTTGTAACCAGCGAGAGGTTAAGGATTTTTGCTGTTTAAGAAACTGAGGAATCGCCATCGTAAAAACTGTTTAACACCTTGCAAAGAGCAAGGCTCTAAAACCCGTTAGATTATAAAAAAGGCATTAAACAATATTTTGCTAAACACCTATAGAAACTAAATATAAAACATAACTCAATTTTATGAGGTGGCTAGTATACCTAATAAGCTAATGACAAATACCAACGCCACAGGCTTTTATATAACAATAATATAAAGGGGGATGGATGTAATTAAAATTTGCTCACCCGCCAGTAGATGCTTCCGATTCCAAATAACTGTTCTTATTTTTTACTCAAGTCTTAAATGCTATAAGTAGCAGATTAAATAAAGCGTAACCATTTGGCAGCCTGTAGCACCTTCGTTGCAGGATGGAATGTTAAATTCTTAATACCAACCTAAATATTATTAATTTATCACTAACAAAGGTATTATCATGACATGTTTAACTACACCAAATAGCAGACCTATTTGTAGTTAAGTATCGGTAACATTAAATAATTATTTTATTTTTGATAACAACAGGGGTGAAATTATGGACATAACAGGATTACTTATATTTTTAGCGATTGGTGCCGTAGCAGGTTGGATAGCTGGAACCTTGATGAAAGGTGGTGGTTTTGGACTACTCATCAATATCGTTATCGGCGTAATAGGTGCGGTATTAGGTGGCTTTGTATTTGGTTTACTGGGTATTTCGGCAGGAGGATTAATTGGCTCAGTCCTTACAGCAACTGTTGGCGCCGTCTTGTTGCTATTTGTTATAGGCATTATTAAAAAAGCATAACAACCTAACAAGAAAAATTCACTCGTGCCACCCAAAACTGCACCACTTCGCTATACGGCTTTGGGTGGTTAGTGATTTGTGACGTTAGACATGCAAAGAAATCTACTGAGAAAATAATTTATGATAGATAGCATTATAAAAAACGAACACGCTGGATCATTTTCAAGAAGGCAGCAACTTTTTGTACGATACACATTTTTTGTTCTAATTGATCTTACAGTACTTAATCTGTTCAATGAGTACTGGGACAATGTATATATAGAACATTTCTCAATTTCTTTATTGGTTGCTGTACTACTTCAAATACTGCTGCAGCTTACAATAGCAATCGAGCATCATGTCGCCAATATATTTAAAAGTAACCCTGATTTAAAAGCAAAGATACTTCGAGTATTCTCAACATGGACAATACTCTTCATATCGAAATTGATTATTTTAGGCGTTATAAACCTCGCCTTTGGTGACAGTGTTTTATTTAACGGCCCAGTACACGGGGTGGTTACATTCATTATTGTTGTTATTGCAATAATAATTGCTGAACAAATATTTTTATGGATATACAGGTCACTGGCATAATGCCATACGCTCCCGTTTAACATACGATAATTAGTCTAAACGCATACAAAATACACGTTGAATAGCATGCTTAAAAAACAGGTGCATCAAACGATGCCCCCCTTTGGATAAGTGCTTAAAAATGGTCGGGTCTTTAACCTCTTCAATTATTTCAGTTATGTGAATTCGAAACACCGCATTGGATACATTATGCAAAACCTGCCAGGAAAATATCCGTTTTAAGTACACTATCTTTTTTATGCAGGCCTAGAAAATCCTTATTATGGACAATCTCCCTTAATTACCGATTTGGATAATGTTGGTAAACCAGACATTGTCTGGCTCAACATGGATGGACCAGTCAGGGCTTTTCTAAATCGTTCAAGGGCTAATTTTATTGCAGTTTCAAACTGACCAGGCTAACTCACTAGGAACGCGTATACGAGTAGAGACAACAACAGAACACAGTTACACTTAAGAAGTCATTACTAGCACGGGCATGCTAACCGATCTAAGCCCAAATATGGAATTGGACTAGGTCAAAATGAACAAATTAAGCGTTTGGTAATAATACGAATTGATAGCTCAGTACAAATCATCGAATCTGTAATCATCCCTTAAAATAGTCCCGCCCACATTTAGAGTTCTCCGATTAAACTAACCCTAGTAGGAGAATTAAAATGAGAAAGACACACCATACAGAAAGTGAAATTATTCGTATTTTGAAAGAAGTAGAGGCTGGTAGAAAAGTCGCAGAAGTCTGTCGTGAATACCACATTGCAGATGCGACTTATTATAATTGGAAGAGTAAATACGGTGGCATGGAAGCCTCAGACATAAAACGCTTGAAAGGGCTTGAGAATGAAAATCGACGTTTGAAACAAATGTATGCCAATTTAAGCCTTGAAAATGTAGCGCTAAAGGACGTTATTGAAAAAAAGTTTTAAAGCCAGTGGACAAGCGGGGGCTGGTTGATTATTTGAAAGCAGAACATAATATTAGCCACCGGCTTGCTTGTGGCATTGTTAATATTAGTCGTAGTAGTTATGCCTACAAGCGGGATATGCAACGAAACCAGCCGGTAATAGATGCGTTGTGACGTCTGGCAGAAGACGAACCGATGTACGGTTTTGGCCTAATGTTTGACACGTTAAGGCGAGAGGGTAAGTCTTGGAATCACAAACGCGTTTACCGGATATATAAATTACTGAAGTTGAGCTTCAGGCGTAAAGCGAAGAAAAGGCTACCTAACCGTCATCCGCAGCCACTACATGTACCAGAGCTTATTAATCAAGCCTGGTCGATGGATTTTATGAGTGATGCATTAATGAGCGGTCGGCGCTTCCGAACATTTAATATTGTTGATGATTTTAACCGTGAAGTATTAGTGATTGAAATTGATCTGAGTTTGCCAGCACAACGAGTAGTGCGTGTGCTTGATCGTATTGTTGCGCAGCGAGGTTACCCTGAAAAGATACGTTGTGATAATGGCCCTGAGTTTATCTCCATCACTTTAGCTGACTGGGCAGAAGAGCACGGCGTATTACTGGATTTCATCCAACCAGGAAAATCGACTCAAAATTCATTTATAGAACGGTTCAATCGAACGTACCGAACTGAGGTATTAGATCTTTATCTTTTTAGTAGTTTGACTGAAGTTAAAGATATTACTGAAAAATGGATAACTAAATACAATGAAAAAAGACCGCATAAATCATTAGGAAAATTAACACCTGTCGAATATCGGCAGAAACACGAACTAGAAAACTCTAATAAGGGATGGCACTAAAAGAGGTAGGTTTACACCAGGACAACACAGAAGAACTTTCGATTGAAAAGACATTACCGCTCAATACCGCCAGAAACCCATCCAATAAACCAGTAAATCGAATCAAATTTTAATAATCTCACGAACTTTAAGTTCATATAGACTAAAAGTGTCCGCCGTATTGTGATATAAAATGTTCTGGTTTCTGCGAAATTAGGTCGCAGAGGTCTTTCGACATAAAAACAGCAGTAATAATTAGTAGAGACAATAAAATTACGATGTTTACTTTTAGCGTTATATTTCTTGTCCACACCACTATTTCCACAACATAAAGAAGGATAACAAACCATGATTTCTGCAATATTCCAAAGCCTGAAAAACATTTTTTCAACCGCTCCAAACACCGGCTCAAATGCCTCATCTCACTCCGCATTTGCGGCTCGGTGTGGCTCAACTTGGAATGGGAACGTCAAAAGAAATACGGTTGAGACTGTTCTCTTCTCGAGCGTGGTTAACGTCGTCAACTATGATGACAATCATTCTAAATTTGCGGCTCGATGTGGGTCCGCCTGGAATGGCGATGTCAGCAGGAATCAGGTTCTAACCAAAGTCTATCCGAGCAAGATTAGCGTCATCAGCTATGACGACAATCATTCTAAATTTGCGGCTCGATGTGGGTCCGCCTGGAATGGCGATGTCAGCAGGAATCAGGTTCTAACCAAAGTCTATCCGAGCAAGATTAACGTCATCAGCTATGACGACAATCATTCTAAATTTGCGGCTCGATGTGGGTCCGCCTGGAATGGCAATGTCAGTAGAAATCAGGTTGTAGCCTAAATCTACCCGAGCCAGATTAAAAGTCATCGACTAAAATCTATGGGGTAAATTTTATGAGGTCAAAACCCTTAAAATATTAACCCCAGTTGTCGATCAGCTATCATTGGGTTAAGGGGACAGTTCACTTTTGAATCTATAAGACCTAATACAAGGGCAAAGTATAGGCAGTATAAACACCCTTTCGAACCCCAGTCAAAACAAAGAACCCTAAAAACAACCCCTTCCCCTCTGACTCTAACCGATATACTCCACGTATTTATCAACTCAAATCATCAAAGATTAGAGATTATTCGTCTGTTTCAATAATGCCGACGAACATCATCCTGCCAACAATCTGTAGCCATTCCTTTTACTCGCATATCATCCATCTTAATCAGCAATCAGTCTACTTTGTGGTAGCGACCGGCCTTCTGGCATCACATATTTTATTGTGACGGGTGTTTGCTCTTTTAAGTGTGCAAGTATTTTCTTGATAATAACTGTATCTTCAATACACGCAATCACCTTTACCACGATGCGCCGGGGTAACTAAAACACGATGTTTACTATTTGGTGCCAGAACCCCGTGGTACCTTGTCAGATTAACGCGCGGCTTAGGTACCAATGCAACCAACCGTGCAATAAAGTCCAGCGCTTGAAAGAACACATGGGTGGTACCATCTCGATACGGCGTTTTAAGTTGATAACGTATATTGCCACTAGAGGTAATAGCCAGACGCTTTTCTGATACCGCTGGACGACAAATATAACGACACAGCCTTTCCAGCTTCTTGCTCTGATCTGGCCGCGCCATGATGCCTGCATGTAAGCTAAACCCTGCTAGTTTCCCTATCTGGGAGTCATTGCTTTCATTGTCACTCGGCGGCAGGGTTTGCAAGGTAAAGACCTTTTTCCCCTGCTGCATGCCCACTGCAATTCGGTAGGTGATGGAATGCCCGTGTATCAGGTAAGCACAAAGGCATGGTATAAAGCGTTGAAGAAAACGGGGCTTGAAGGATTCAGGCTTCATGATCTACGGCACACGTGGGCGTCGTGGCACGTACAAGCAGGAACACCGCTAAACGCGCTGCAAGAACTCGGTGGCAGGTCGTGTGCAGAGATGGTTAGACGTTACGCTCACTTAGGGGGGGAATCATCTTGCGAGCTATGCAAACAACATTTTCGAGAAAAATGTACCCGATATTGGTACAAAATTGGTACAGTTAACAATCGTTAAAAACTAAATTGAGGTGTAACTGGTTGATTTTAATGGTGGTCATGGGTGGACTTGAACCACCGACCCCGGCATTATGAATGCCGTGCTCTAACCAGCTGAGCTACATGACCTTTATTCGATCTTCTATATAAAGCTGCCCGGACGGACTACTTTCGAACCTTCTATGAAGGGCGGGGATTTTCCCGTTTTATGGGCTTAATGTCAATATTTTAAGGGTATAGCCCCTCTTTTATTGCGCCTAAATATATTTAGGTCATCTCGACGATAGCAGGGATCTTACTCTATCCATTTAAGATCTCTCCTATCGTCGAGATGACAATCTTATATGGTATACGATGACCGTCTTGTGTGGTTATACGTTGAAGCGGAAATGCATTACATCACCATCCTTAACGATATAGTCTTTACCCTCAACACGTAACTTACCGGCTTCTTTTGCGCCCTGCTCGCCATTGTTATCGACAAAGTCTTGATAGGCAATGGTTTCTGCACGGATAAAACCTTTTTCAAAATCGGTGTGAATGACGGCGGCGGCCTTTGGTGCGGTCGCACCGATGGCTACTGTCCAGGCCCTTACTTCTTTTACACCTGCAGTGAAGTATGTTTGCAAGCCTAATAAGGTATAACCGGCGCGTATCACGCGGTTTAAACCAGGCTCGTCTAGACCCAGGTCATCGAGAAACTCGCTGGCTTCATCAACGTCCAGTTCGATAAGCTCTTCTTCAATGGCGGCGCACACGGCAACCACAACGGCACCTTCTTCTTCAGCACGTTGTTTTACGGCGTCGAGATAGGGGTTATTTTCAAAGCCATCATCACTGACATTGGCGATGTACATTACCGGTTTTACGGTTAATAGGTGCAGGTCATAGAGGCTAGCCAGATCATCCTCGTTCAAACCCATCGAACGAACGGGTTTGGTTTCATTGAGATGAGCCGATACTTTTTCCAGCAACGCAAATTTTTCCTTCGCTTCTTTATCACCGCTTTTAGCTACTCGACCGACTTTGTCGACCGCTTTATCGACCGACTCAAGATCTGACAATGCCAGTTCGGTATCGATAACTTCGATATCACTAATCGGATTAATATTACCTTCGACATGCACGATATCATCATTATCAAAACAACGAACCACATGTGCGATGGCATCCGTCTCTCGGATGTTAGCAAGGAATTTATTGCCTAAACCTTCACCTTTGGATGCCCCGGCAACTAAACCTGCAATATCCACGAACTCCATCGATGTCGGCACAACTCGTTGAGGTTTAACGATGTCTGCTAGCTTATCCATACGTGCATCCGGTACGAACACGATACCGATATTAGGCTCGATAGTGCAAAACGGATAGTTTTCTGCCTGTATGCCCGCTTTTGTTAAGGCATTAAATAAGGTGGATTTCCCTACATTAGGTAAACCTACGATGCCACATTTAAAACCCACTGCTTAACTCCTGAAAATTCATAAAAAGGGGCTGTCCTAGATAACTAGCCCATTTCTCTCTTAACCCACTGATTCAACTGTTTTAATTGAATTTTTGGATCACTGTTGTTAAAAC
>JAESSQ010000052.1 GCA_016764035.1 Gammaproteobacteria bacterium | reverse complement strand
GGTAAACCAGGTTTTTATTAATCGCCATCGCGTTGCGTAATCGGTATCGTTTTCTGGCAGGGTCCAAGCACAGTGTATGTGGTCAGGTAATATAACGATGGCACCAATTTGAAATGGGTACTTTAAACGTACCTTTTGAAATGCCTGCCTTAAGGTATTTATGGTTTGTTCGTTATTGAAAATTGCACGCCGTTTGTGGGTTACAACGGTGAAGAAATAACGGGCGCTGGGGATTAACAATCTTTTGTATTTCATAAGCATCCTTGCCTGGGTTTTGTCGGGTACGGCAAAAGACGCCTAACACGACCTACATTGTTTAATGCCACACATTATAAGGCTATCTTTAAAATATCGCGTTATAACCCTTTATATTAAAAAGCAGTCTTACTTAAAAAGTTTTGTCGTGTTACGGCGAAAACGCCTAACACGACCTACTTGTTGCCTGCAGGTTTTGTAGGTCAGGTTAGCGATAGCGTAACCCGACAAAACCCGAAATTAATACGCTGTCTTTTTAAGGTGCACCATCAACAGAGATATGGCGGCAGGGGTGATACCGGGAATACGACCAGCCTGGCCGATGGTTTCAGGGCGATGGTCAGCGAATTTTTGTTGTGCTTCTGCTGACAGACCACGTACTTTTTCGTAGTCGATGACATTGGGAATACTGGTTTGTTGATGTCTTTTAGTCTTTGCGATCTCATCAAGATGGCGATCGAGATAACCCGAATACTTGGCCTGTACTTCTACCTGCTCTGCTACGCTCGGCGTAACTCCCTCGCCTTCTCCGATTATGTCGGTTAATCCTGCGTAATTAATTTCTGGTCGACGTAATAAATCAGCCGCCTTGTAATTTCGAGATAAGGGTTTGTCCAGTTTTGCTGAGAACGCTTTAGCAAATTCAGATTCCGGTGGAATATTCATCTCTCGCAATCGCTGCTGCTCTTTTTCTACCGCGTTTCGTTTAACGCAAAACAATTGCCAATGCGTGTCACTAATTAAACCCATGTCACGCGCGACTTCGGTTAAGCGTAAATCTGCATTATCTTCGCGAAGTATCAAGCGGTATTCTGCACGTGAAGTGAACATACGGTAGGGTTCTTGCGTACCCAGGGTAACCAGATCATCGACTAATACGCCAATATACGCTTGGTCTCGCGTTGGCGTCCAACTGTCTTTTTGCTGCACTAAACGTGCGGCATTTATGGCGGCGAGCAAGCCTTGCGCACCCGCTTCTTCGTAACCTGTGGTACCGTTTATCTGCCCGGCAAAAAACAATCCGTTAATAAACTTAGTTTCAAATGACGCTTTTAAATCACGTGGATCAAAAAAATCATACTCAATTGCATAACCTGGACGCGTGATGTGTGCTTTTTCAAACCCTTTCATCGAGCGCACGAAATCAAATTGCATATCAAATGGCAGGCTGGTCGAAATACCATTGGGGTAAACTTCATGGGTTTTTAAACCTTCTGGTTCAATAAAGATTTGGTGCGAGGTTTTGTCGGCAAAACGCACCACTTTATCTTCTATCGACGGGCAATATCGCGGACCTACGCCTTCAATAACACCGCTGTACATTGGCGAGCGATGCAAGCCTTCGCGAATAATATCGTGGGTTTTTTCGTTGGTGTGGGTAATGTGGCAACTAACTTGCTCGGGGTGGTCTTCGACCTTGCCTGTGTACGAAAATACCGGTAAAGGTGTATCGCCTGGTTGCTCAGCCAGTTCTGAATAATCGATAGTGCGGCTGTCAATACGTGGCGGTGTGCCGGTCTTCAGGCGCTCGACACGAAACGGTAAATCTCGCAGTCGCTCTGCTAATGCGATAGATGGCGGATCCCCCGCGCGACCACCGGAAAAATTCTTCTCGCCTATATGAATCAAACCGCCCAAAAAAGTACCGACTGTTAACACGACTGTTTTGGCTTTGAATTTCAGCCCCATCTGGGTGACAACACCGGTAACCTGTTGTTCGCCTGCTATATTTTCAACAATCAAATCATCAACTGCTTGTTGAAACAGAGAAAGGTTCGGCTGATGTTCCAGGGTTTCTCGAATAGCCGCTTTATACAATACTCGGTCGGCCTGTGCACGTGTGGCGCGCACCGCGGGGCCTTTTCTACTGTTTAAAATACGAAACTGAATACCCCCACGGTCGGCAGCTTTCGCCATAACCCCACCCATAGCGTCGATTTCTTTTACCAGATGGCCTTTACCAATACCACCAATAGCAGGGTTACAGCTCATTTGACCGAGCGTTTCGATATTATGCGTTAACAATAGTGTTTTAACGCCCATGCGCGCGGACGCTAATGCGGCTTCTGTACCAGCATGGCCACCACCTATAACAATTACATCAAAAGTATCTGCATAAAACATGGAGCAAATTATAAACTAAATCAGCTATTTAGTCATAAACCGCTGATAATAAGATTAACGCTACACCCGCGCACCAAGCCCTCTGTTTACTTTTTTACTCTCTAATTAAGTTATCCAATAAAAAAGCTGGTTGCAATTTGCAACCAGCTTAATGACAATCGTTAGCGTATTTCAGGAGGGGGCAAATTAGTCTGTCAAATTAGTAGCCGCCCGCATCTCTTCTTTAACTGAAATGATTAAGTCCATATCTGTATTACTTAATTCAGAAAACTGTATCATTTCTAGGTCAGCTTCAGACCCATACCCGTACAAATAACTACCTGCCACAAACAGTGAAACAAAAACCGCAATACTAAAAAACCAACTTAAATTGTTCTGTAAATTCATAATTACTCAAATTCTGCAAAAATACGATAGCATTTATTTATTACATTTAATCTACAAACAACCGTCTTTAGCTAACGCGTGACGATCTCTTAATATTATATATAGCATAAATTTCAAAGTTTTGATGAAGCAACACAATGCTTTTTATACAAAACCACAGATAACTATCTGTAAAAGTTAACCTGCTTTACATCAGCTACCCATAAATAATACTTATGACTGCTTTAAATATGCTAATTAGCCCTTACCACGTTGTTCGCGTACAGTAACTTTTTTTGATAAAGATAAAACACGCACTATTTATGTCTCAAGCCAACCATGACCCAACCTCAAAAGCGACGGATTTAAACAGCCGCATCGAAACAAAAAACACAACCTGTTATATGTGTGCCTGTCGCTGCGGCATACGGGTGACGTTACGTGATGGTGAGGTTCGTTATATTCAAGGCAACCCCGAGCACCCACTGAACAAAGGCGTTATTTGCGCCAAGGGTGCTTCCGGGATCATGAAACAATACTCACCTGCTCGCCTGACTAAACCCTTGATGCGTAAGCCCGAAAGCAACCGCGGTGATAATGAATTTATTGAAATATCCTGGGAAAAGGCTTTTTCTATCATGGAAGAACGCCTGGCGCATATACGCGCTACCGACCCAAAAAAGTTCGCCTTGTTTACCGGGCGCGATCAAATGCAGGCGCTGACAGGTTTATTTGCTAAGCAATTCGGCACGCCAAACTACGCAGCACACGGTGGCTTGTGTTCGGTAAATATGGCTGCTGGCATGATCTACACAATCGGTGGTTCTTTCTGGGAGTTTGGCGGCCCCGATCTGGCTCGGTCCAAATTATTTATCATGATTGGAACCGCTGAAGATCACCATTCTAACCCGATGAAGATCGCGCTTGCGCAGTTCAAACGCAATGGTGGCAAGTTCATCGCGATCAATCCTGTGCGCAGTGGTTACGCCGGTATCGCCGATGAATGGGTGCCGATTAAACCTGGTACCGATGGCGCAATGTTCCTTGCCATTATTAATGAAATCATCAAACAGGGTCTGTTTGACCGTGATTTTTTGATCAATTACACCAACTCGGCTGAGCTGGTGAACATGGATGAAAAATCAACCGAACACGGCATGTTTGTGCGTTTTGAAGTGCCAAAAGAAGAAGGCTGTTTTGATGCGCAGAACAAGCTGTGGTGGGATCGTGATCTGGAAAAACCGATCTCCATGCACACCGAAGGTTCCGACCCGTATC
>JAESSQ010000051.1 GCA_016764035.1 Gammaproteobacteria bacterium | reverse complement strand
ACAAATAACATCATAACCTGTAGATACTTTAAAGTGGCTTTAACTCACCAAGCATGGTCGGTATCAACTCTGAAACCGTAGGATGAATGTGTACCGCACGTTGTATAACGGTGTATGGTGCTTTGGCATACATGATATCTATAATCGAATGAATCACTTCATCCCCATTTAACCCAATAATGGCCGCGCCTAAAATTTCTTTGCTGTCTGCATCAACCAGTATCTTCATAAAACCGTCGGTTTGGCCATTTTCTACTGCTCTGCCAATACGTGTCATCGGCCGTTGACCGATTAATACGTTTCGACCGGATTCTCTCGCCTGACGTTCAGTCATACCTACTCGACCTAAAGGTGGGTCGACAAATAAACCATAGGTCAAAATGCGATCGCTAACTTTTCGTGGATCGTTATCCAGAATGTTAGCCGCGACGATCTCGTAGTCGTTATATGAGGTGTGGGTAAATGCGCCCTGACCATTACAGTCACCCAACGCCCACACGCCTGGCACTGTTGTTTGTAGTTGATCGTCTACTTTAATATAGCCACGTGCATCTATTTCAATGTCTGTTTTCTCTAAACCCAAATCTTCCGTGTTAGGTACACGACCTACCGCCAACAACAAATGTGAACCTCTGACTTCTCTGGAACCTTGCTCACAATCTAATTTAACGACAACCTCATCACCCTGTTTTTCTGGTGATATGCATTCCGCGTTTAAACGAAACTCAACACCTTCTCTTTCTAACACTTGCAAAATGGTGTTTGAAACATCTTCATCTTCGCGTTGAATAATCGTTGCGGACTTTTCGATAACCGTCACTTTACTGCCAAAGCGACGATACATTTGCGCGAATTCTAAACCAATATAACTACCGCCGATGATGATTAAATGCTCTGGGAGATAATCCAGCTCCATAATGTTTTCATTGGTGAGATAGTCGATGTTATCTAATCCAGAAAAATCTGGCACCAGCGCATGGCCACCGACATTGATGAAAATTTTATCCGCTTGCAATAATTCATCGCCAACTCGTACCGTATTATTACTTTCAAATTTACCTTTGCCCAGATAGACGGTTAAATTTTCTGTCCCCTTAAGCCATTGCTCGACACCGTTATTGCTCTTAGCTGAAATCTCATCTTTACGCGCTTTTACCAATTTCATATCGACCACAACGGAACCTTCGATGACGACACCGTATTCAATTGCATGCCGAGCAACATGTGCAGCCCTGGCACTTGCGACCATAGTTTTTGTTGGAATACAGCCGTTATTAACACAGGTTCCACCAAATTTACCGCTTTCGATTATTGCTGTTTTTAAACCAGAACTAGCCAGCCTTGTCGCCATAGAGGGCCCAGCCTGTCCGGTACCAATCACAATTGCATCGTATTGAATCATTGCTTTCTCCGCTTGCCTTAAATTTCAGCTACTTAAATAACAGGCTGGGGGAATTAATCGATAATCCCTCCAGCTTTATTTACACTTTAAATCTATTGACTCAAAAACGCTCTGATCTTTGAAGCAATAACCTGTCCATCTTCCTCAAGTGCAAAATGCCCTGTATCTAACAGATTAAACTCTACATTGTTAAGGTCACGCTTGTATGGATGCGCACCGTCCGCAGGAAAGATGTAATCATTCTTTCCCCATACGATTAATATAGGTGGTTGGTGCTTTCTAAAATACGCCTGCCACTCTGGGTAGTAAGGTACATTATTCTGGTAGTCATAAAACAACGCCAGCTGTATAGAAGGGTTGCCATCGCGTGTAAGGTGACGCATGTCTACATTCCAGTTATCCGGGCTGATGGTGTCTTCATTTCTAACACCATGCGTGTACTGCCACTTCACACCATCTAGCGCAATAAAGGCTGCCAACGCACCTGCATTTTCATCGGAACGATCATTCCAATATTTGCGTATCGGAATCCAGAAATCTTTCAAACCTTCTTTGTAGGCATTACCATTTTGCACGATCAACGCATCTATCCGCTCAGGGTTTTGCGATGCAAGACGAAAACCGATAGGCGCACCGTAATCCATTAGATACAAACTGTATTTTTTAATACCCAATTTATCGACCAGTTTACCCATGACGACGGCAAGGTTGTCGAAAGTGTAATCAAACTTATCCATCGCTGGCTGTTCACTGTTACCAAAACCGGGGTAGTCCGGTGCAATAAGATGGTATCGATCTGCCAGTGCCGGTATCAGGTTACGAAACATATGAGATGAAGTTGGAAAACCGTGTAACAACAATATAGTTGGCGCATCCACCGGCCCTGCTTCACGGTAAAAAATTTCCACACCGTCGATAGTAATTGTTTTATGTAATGTCTGTGTAACACTAACTTCATGGTTACTTGCACTCGTTGATGCGTTGTTTGCAAACACTAAACTTGAACTGCTCAGTGCAGCGACCAGCAACATACTGGATAGTAGATAGGCTTTTTTCATTTTGTTCTCCTGGAAGATGGGTCTAACTAAACACATTGTCAGTTGTACCAGAGCAACAGTTGTGCCAACTACTAATTTAGTCTCAAGATATTGATTATAATGAATTTAATTTATTAACAAGGCAACTATTTTTTTACGAAATTTCGTTATTCACGAATCCTCATCACATTAACCTGGACGATATAACGCTTTACTGTACAGCGCACACCCTATTTAATACGGCAGATTCTTTCATTAATGAATACTTTTTAAACGATTAAAATCAGCAAACATTATCAAACGCAGCTGGGTATTATTACTTCACTGAAACCGGAGTGAGCAATGAAAAGAACAACCCGTGCGAATTATCGACAACGATTAACAGCTGTCATCGAATATATTCATGACAACATTAACGGTGATCTGGGTGTAAATACACTGGCGGATGTGGCGTTTATGTCGCCCTACCATTTTCATCGTATCTACCGAGAGCTAATGCAAGAAACGGTTAATGCAACGGTTAGACGACTTCGGCTTCAAAAAGCGGCAATAGATCTGATACGTACCGATTTATCTATTCAAACAATTGCGCAAAATATTTCATACGGCAGTATTGAAGCATTCACACGAGCATTTACTAAAAATTTTGGTATTACGCCCGGAGAATATCGCAATACTAAACAACACCATTGTTCGCATGATGAGCCCTTTATAGCAATGATACCCACAAAACAAAAAAAGGATGACACGATGTTTAATGTTGAAATAATAAAAATTGACGAGCTACAACTGGCTGGATATTCACATGTAGGTGACTATATGGAAATTGGCAGTGTTTTTGAAAAATTGTTTATGCAAGCAAATAGCCAGCATTTACTGAACGAAAATACACGATCATTTGGGCTTTATTATGATGATCCAAAATCGGTAGCCCTAAGCAAACTACGTTCTATGGCATGCATTACTGTTGATAAATCTCAAGCTATCGAAAGTGGCCTCGAGCGCATGGCCATACCCGCAGGCGAATGTGTTTCTATTTTATTTAAAGGCCCATATGCAGAGCTTGAAAAACCCTACGACTGGTTGTTTGGTCAGTGGATACCGGATAACAATAAAGAGATAGCCAATTTTCCAGCATTTGAAGAATACCTGAATGACCCAAAAGAAACACCACCGAGCGAATTGTTAACGCGTATTTATTGTTTGTTGGCTTAGTCTGTAATCAAAAACTCACTGACTCGTCATTATTAACACTGGTTAACACATAATCTAAGGCGTCTCTGATTTATTGTCATTTCGACGAGAGGGATATCTACACGGAAGTAGATTAATAGAGTAATGCAGGAGCAATTACCGAGAAATCTTGCATTGCGTAACAGCATAATTTTATAGTGGAAACAGATTTCTCACATCCGTTCGAAATGACAAGACATGAACTGTTCAGAGCTTCCCTAAATTACAATTGCAAAACAAGCGGCCGCCAAAAAAGAAGCCGCTGTCCTTATATGATTCCACTTCGTCCATTCATCTACATGGTTTCGCCAAATAAATTCTGCATCATCGGCAAACACATCAACTTTGGCCAGTGCTTTATTTTTAGGTACATTAAAAACAACCGTTACCAATAAGCAACCAAAAAGATAGAACGCACTACCCGCAATTACATAACCAGCACCTGACTGATTCATCAAAAAAAGAGATACACCAAGCAGAACAATACAAACCACAGAAGTACCTAAGAACACACCAAGGAACCATGGGTTCAGCACAGTAATATTGATGACCTGCATGGCGGCAATGCCTTCGCCCGATGTTAATCGCATCAGCGCTTTCATGACAAATGTAGAAAAAGCAAAAAACACCCCCGCGATTACTCCACACCCTAGTAGGGCAGCAAGTAACAGAACATCATGTAATTGATTAAGCATTAACTTGTGCGCGTTCAACGAGGTCCCAAACACCGGTTTGTTCTGTAGCATTTACATAGAAATTAAAAAATGGCGAAAAAAGTTACATATGAACTTGTTGATCAATTAAATTATAAATCAGTGTCTGCATTTAGGCTACATTTAAAAAAGTAACGAGAACAAACACAAATGCATTTAAGGCATATCGAAAGCTACCTATATGATTATCAGGTCAAAAAGTTAATATAATCCAGAACCATTTTTCACTCTCTATACCTTACACTGCCCTATAACCTGTAGGATTAGATTACTCAGAAATTTTAGATCAACAATTTACTGTATTCAAATTTCGTAGAAAAAATACGCACCTTCACTTTGATTATTTGCAAAAGCCACATGGTCCTCAATAACACCCACATCAGATATAGGTGTTGAGTATTCCCATACTGCATCAATGACGATTTCATCATTTACATTCAATGACCAGTAATTCGCGTTGCCTTTGTAAGGACAAAAACTACTATTCGAGCTAGGTAAAAAATGTCGCTTAAAAACATCTGACTTTGGTACGTACATAACCGGAGAATAATCTTTTTCGAACATGACTAACGCATTATGTGTATTAAACAATCGCGTGTTGTTTCTGAAAAAACTAACACCATGACCAAGCTTACTTATATTAATTCGACCGCTTGCCTTTAGATTGGAAATTAATCCACTAAATATATCTGGATGTTTGTCGAGGCTATGTAGCTTAATCATTAATTTATATCCCATACAATGTTCGTTATGCATACGACAACGACAAAATTAAATAATTTCGCTAGTTGTATAAAAATAATACTTCTGTATCAAATACTATCTGCTTGCTACGCTAAGTTTTATCAATCAAGGTTTATTTTCAGTATGCGCTGATTTTTTTCTGGCACGATGTTGCGCCGCCTTTGCGCGATTGCCACAAACTGACATCATGCACCATCTGCGCCTGTGATTTTTACTTACGTCATTAAACATCATTGTGCATGTCGGTCCTTCGCATTGTTTCACATGCCAAAAGTTTACTTCACATAATAATTCACTCATTACGTCAGCTATAGGTATTAATAGATCTTGTGGCTCCTGATAACGATACTTACGTTGGCACTGCAAAGGCGAACTGCCATTTTCGTGATTATTTTCTGTTAAAGGAGAAAGGTTTATCTGATTAAAACTACTGCCTCGCTCTAAAAGTTTATTTATAAAATCAAGCTTTGATAGTGCAGCTTCGTCCACCGAACGCCCTGCATAGGCCATAACAAAAGTACGAATCCACTCACGTAATTCTCGAGCTTGTGCGGCGACAGCGTCACATGCATGCAGATATTTTTTATTTCGAAATGGCTTTAATTCAGCCACTGACACTAACCTAGCCTGCTCTAACCAGTCGAGTAGGTCACTACCATTACTAAGCCATTCAATTTCTGTTCCCGATGGTGATACAACGCTGTTTAAAAAATCTAACGCCCGATTATCCGCGATAAAAAAAGGTGCTGGTCGTACATGTTCACTCATATCTTTTCCTAAAAAGTTTCCCTGATAAAACAATAAAGTCACATTTAAATAATAACCCTTTAAAAATAACTTGACAAGTTACTATTTATTTTAGTAACCTTTAAAAAAGAAGTTAAACAGTTACTTAGTAAAAAATAAATTTTATTTAACACGAGTCAAAATTACGTATTGAACACATAAAATTTCAAACAATACACATAAACAGAGGATAACAGCATGCCATTGATAGAAATCAAAGTATTTGAAGATGAACTGAACCAGATGCAAACACATGATCTGGTTAACAAAATTACTGATGCCGTAACTGACGTTACTAGTGAAAAATTACGAAACATGACCTGGATAACCATATCTGAAATAAAAAGTGGTCATTGGGGAGTCGGTGGAAAAACACTCGGTTTAGACGATGTAAAAAATCTTATCGCATCTGATTAAGACAAAAATATTAATACAACATATGCCCTTATATTGGGCAGGAGAATGACAAATGTCCTCACTAACAAATAAATACGGTCAATGGGCGCTGGTAACAGGCGCGTCTTCAGGTATAGGCAAAGAGATAGCTCGTCAATTAGCAAGTAAAGGTTTCAACCTTGTTTTAGTAGCAAGACGTAAAAAAATATTAGATGAACTAGCCTGTGATATCAAAATAAATAATCGCGTTGAAACATTAATTGTTGCGTCAGACCTCTCTAGGCCCGGCGCAGTTAAAGCGTTGTATGACAGCGTCTCCAAACTTGATATTGGTTTGATTGTTCCAGCAGCCGGCGTCGATGCTATGGGACGCTTCCTGGAAAAAGATTACACTGATCTTGAATCAATGTTGTTGTTAAACATTCTGGTGCCGACTGAAATAACACATATATTTGGTCAAAACATGGTCAATCGAAAACGATCTGGAATAATTTTAATATCCAGTTTATTCGGTTATCAGGGTATTCCTAATTTTGCCGCATACGCTGCCAGTAAAGCTTATATTTTAACCCTCGGTGAAACATTAAATGTTGAACTTGCACATCAGGGCGTAGATGTACTGGTGTTATCACCCGGGCTTACTGATACACCTTTCTCACAAAAGATGGACATAGATTTTTCAAAACTACCTATGTACGCGCAACGTCCAGAAACAGTAGCAAGAACAGCTTTAAATGCCCTTGGCAAAAAACCAACCGTGGTTTCCGGCTGGCTTAATAAAATATACGCCTGGGAAAATCGCTTCATCCCTCGTGCATGGCCTGTAATGTTATTCTGCTTTCTGATTAACCGTGCAATAAAAGCACATGCATCGAAGAAACAAGTAACCACTTAAGTTACTCACGCTTATCATAAATATTATAGAGGACAGAATGATGACTTTTCCATTACTCGATGAAAGCACTGCACCGGAGGCTGCACTCGAAGCTCTAAAAATTGCTAAAACTAACTTTGGCATGATACCTAATGTAGAAAAAGTAATGGCGTTAACACCACAGTTACTTTCAGGCTACACATACTTGTGGGATTTATTTGATACAACGACACTAACCCCCATCGAACGTCAAGTAGTTTACCTGACAGCCAATTTTGAAAATGAATGTAACTACTGCGTCCCCTGGCATACTATTTTGGCAAAAAATGTCGGCATCGAACAAGACGATATCGAAGCTCTCCGTTCTGGTGCGCCATTAACGGACAAAAAACTTGATACTTTACGCACATTCACTCGTACCTTAATCGCTAACAGAGGTAAAGTGTCAATAGCGGAGCTGCAGACGTTTTATGATGCAGGATACACTGATATACAAGTGTTAGAAGTAATCCTTGGCTTAGCCATTAAAACGATAAGCAATTACACTAACTCTGTTGCAGGCACACCGCTCGACCAGGAAGCAGAACATCTCCGATGGGAAAAACCGCTGGTACAAGAAAGAGTGCTGACGTAATAATAAAACTGGACAGAAAACTTGTACTACATTCGAAACAAACATGTTCTCTGACCCGGTTCATGCTTAGCTGTAACAGCTTAAGTTAAATTACTTTATCTTTTTGCGAAGGATTTCGTCAAATCTTGTATGGCCATGCTTTATTCTTTTCATATACCAAAAATCAGGCATTAAGCCAATGTGCAATGATACGCATAAAAAGTAAAACTAAAAATTTTTACGCCACAAACAACAGATAGGTTTTTTTAATCTTACCGTTGGTTTTACAATCCTCGATCTTTTAAATACGGATATCCATATTTTTGAGCCTCGATGCCAGTGTTGTCGGTTTAATACCTAACAGTTCAGCCGCACCGCCCGCTCCTGAAATTTTATTAGAACTTAACGCTAGTGCTTGTATGATATTTGCTTTATCACGCGCGATACGTTCTGCTTCTGTGTACGGTGTTAGTTGCATTTCATTTTCATTGTTTAACTCAACTGTTTCACTTATATAGAGTGCTTCTTCACCATTCGGTAAATCAAAACGCAGATTGCCACCCTGGCTTAGTATTATTGCGCGTTCGATGATATTTTGTAATTCACGAATATTTCCTTTCCAGAAATAACTCTGTAACTGCTTGACGTTGGCGTTTGTCATAGCAGGTTCAGGAAGTTTCAATTTAGAAGATAACGTCTTAAGAAAATATTGTGCCAACAAAGGTACGTCATCTAATCTTTCACGAAGCGGTACAACATTTACCGGAAAGACATTTAACCTGAAATACAGGTCTTCACGAAAATTACCGGCTTCGACTTCTTCCTGTAAGTTACGATTCGTTGCTGCAATTAAACGCACATCAACTTTTTTTGTT
>JAESSQ010000050.1 GCA_016764035.1 Gammaproteobacteria bacterium | reverse complement strand
CTCTTTAGCTAGCCTTGCCACGAAAGGTTTGAATCTTGGCATCGACTTTACCGGTGGTTATCTGATTGAGGTAGGTTATCAGGATGACGCCAATCTCGAAAATATTAGAAGCGCATTAAGTGCCGCAGACTTTAAAGATGCACAAGTGCAAAACTTTGGATCGTCAAAAGATATCATCGTAAGAATTGCACCTCGAGCAGATGTCAATAAAGCAACCATTGGTGACAATATATTAGAGGTATTAAAAACCACATCACAGCAGGAAGTCAGTATGCGTCGCGTCGAATTTGTTGGCCCACAAGTGGGTGATGAATTACGTGATGATGGCGGTATTGCTTTATTAGTCGCACTCGGCGGCATACTGATCTACATCAGTTTTCGCTTTCAATTTAAATCGGCCGTCGGTGCTATCCTTGCCTTAATTCATGATGTGGTTATTACCGTTGGTGTCTTTTCACTTTTACAAATGGAATTCGACCTGACCGTGCTAGCGTCTATACTGGCGGTGATAGGTTATTCATTGAATGATACGGTAGTGGTACTTGATCGTATTCGAGAAACTTTCCGGAGTATCAGAAAGACCTCATCCGAAGATATATTAAATATATCCATTAATCAGACCTTATCTCGAACTCTGGTAACGTCTTTAACAACATTACTGGTTTTATTTGCACTGTTCTTTTTTGGTGGCGAAATTATCCATGGTTTTGCCATGGCATTAATCATAGGTGTTATTGTCGGTACTTACTCTTCTATTTATATTGCGAGTAGTACATTGATGGTGATGAACATTCACAAGCAGGATTTCCTTGTCACCACCAAAGAAACCATTGTTGATGATGCGCCATAATACACTTAACGTATATTTTCTCTATTTTTGAGGCTTACTAGCAAGTTAACAATAAGTGCTAATTGCTTAAATTCACCATTGTCTGAAAATCTTGAAGGATTTTTTTAGCGTCATGTGGTGAATTAAAGTATGCGGCGAGTTTACCTTCGGGATTTATCAGTATAAGCGAAGAACTGTGATCAACCAGGTAGCCGTTTACAGAAGAAGCTTCTGCTTGTACTTTTAAATACACCACACTCATCTGTAGTGTAAGTGCTTTTATAAGCTTTTCATCGCCGGTAACACCGATAAATTCTTTATCAAAATATTGCACATAGTCTGCCAACATCTCAACCTTATCTCGCTCGGGATCTACAGAAACAAAGATTACGCCCGGGAATATATGGTTGTTTTCAGTGGCCATTTTTTTAGCTTGCGCCATCACACCCATAGTGACCGGGCAAACATCTGGACAATGGGTATATCCAAAAAAAAGAAAGTGCCAACGTCCCGTTAAGTCGTTAAGTGTAAAGGTATTACCATCATCTTTTATCAATGCGGGTATGGCAATTTTACGTGGCGGTGAAAGTACCGTTCCCTGAATCGGAGAAAAATTCGCTCTTGCTGTTGCAAGCGCTTGTTCCTTATCTGAAAGCACATCGGCATCACCGGCATTTTTTTGCATGGAAGACAACCAGTAACCACCTAACATAGCAATAATGGCGGCCACCAGCAGAAGGCTTTTTGATTTCATAGAGGTATCAATTTAATTAAAAGGAGTCGGGTCAAAAACAATTGTATTGTAATGTGCCACATAAAAATTGGTTTATTTCAACAGAAAAGTATTGGTCGATTACCATAGCGATAAATAACATCATCAGATAATTTATCGAATAAACAAAAGTTGAAATAGCTGCATTTCTACGTGAGCTGAACATCAGTAAAAACACTTTATAAAAGAAATATAAGCCAAGTATTACCGCCGATACTAAATAAAATTCACCACGCATGTAGGCAAGGTAGGGAAGAAGAGTCACCATAAACATGAGTATGGTGTAAGCGAGTATTGAATACTTTGTAAATTCGATACCGTGCGTTACCGGCAACATAGGCAGATTAACTTTGGCGTAATCGTCGCGTCGATGAATAGCCAATGCCCAAAAATGTGGTGGCGTCCAGGTATAAATTATTAAAACAAGTAAGAGTCCATGTGGATCGACAGCACCGGTTACGGAGGTCCAGCCAAGCAGAGGTGGTGTCGCCCCAGCAATTCCGCCAATAACGATATTCTGTGGTGTGGCTTTTTTTAGGTACATGGTATAAATAACAGCGTAGCCAATCATACTGGCAAAGGTTAAAACGGCTGTTAACGTATTAATCCATGCGGTTAAGATAAAGACCGAAGCTGCTGCCATTAAGATGGCAAAAATAAAAGCATTTTGTTGACTGACTCGGCCTTTAGGTAAAGGACGATTTTCTGTCCTCGTCATTTTCGCATCACTTTCTCTTTCTACTAGCTGATTGATAGCTGCCCCCGCAGCAGCGCCAAGGCCTATACCAAGCGTAGACATGATCAAGATAAATATCGATATTTCACCTGGAGGACTGGCGAGTACAACACCGACAATAGAGGTAAGAAGCAGTAAAGCGACCACCCTGGGTTTGCACAGATCATAATAATCGCGCCATGTAGTCGTTTGTAATGCTGTAGCTGTAGTATTCGTTTTCATATTTACATGTAATTATTCATTCTGATTATATATAGTCATTTAATAAAATTGTACCGCTAATGTTAACCTTTTTTTAAGCCTGAGTAGTGTACCAATGCTGCCAGACTCATCAATAACAAAACAGCAACTCCATTATGTGCCACAGCTACTGTTAATGGTAATGAAAAGATAACGTTAGATATACCTAATAAGATTTGGCTTAATAATACAATCGATATCCATGTTGCCAATTTAAACCAACCGGCAGCAAACAAATTGACGATAAGAAAGCTTAGATACAAGGCCGTAATTAGTGCACCTACGCGATGCATCCACTGAATGGTGACGCGAGAAATATTGTCTAGATGTCCGCCAAGATAACTATTTATGCCATCACTGCTTATGGTTAAGGCACCAGAAAAATCTAGTGGCGGTATCAACTCGCCCTGACAGGTTGGAAAGTCCGCACAAATAATCGCAGCATAATTGGCACTGGTCCAACCACCTAGTATTATCTGGATAAATACGATAGCAGCACCAATTAAAGCATACGTTCTGATAGGGCTCGCCCACGCAACAGGATTACCATGTCTTATATTTAAAAACAGGATAAATAACAGCGTGAGCGTAATAAAACCACCTAGTAAGTGCCCCATGACGATAATTGGCAACAAACCCATGGTCACTGTCCACATGCCCAGTGCTGCCTGAAAAATAATAATACCGAGCAAGGCATAAGAAAGCAGTAACGGTTGTTCATTTTTATGGCGATTGATAAAACCGATTAGAGCTAATGCAGCCACCAGCAAACCTAAACTGCCAGCAAAATAACGGTGAATCATTTCAGTCCAGGCTTTTTCTGATTCCACAGGGGCATTTGGAAACGCTTCTGTGGCACTCTGAATTTCATGCGCGGTCTCAGGTACGGCTAAAAAACCATAACAACCTGGCCAATCGGGACAGCCCAGACCAGCATCTACTAGTCGTGTATATGCACCAAGCAATACAACCGTAAACGCAAGTACGACTGATATGGCACTCAACCAATAACTT
>JAESSQ010000049.1 GCA_016764035.1 Gammaproteobacteria bacterium | reverse complement strand
GGTTCGGAGGCGAGCGCGCGGGCAATTTCTACACGGCGACGTTCACCGCCTGAAAGGCTAATGCCTTCATTGTGACGGATGTGGTCAATTTGTAAATCGTCGATTAATGCGTCCAGTTTTTCCTGACGTTGTTGTTTGTTTAGTCCTTTCTTAGCCTCGAGCACGGCTAAAATATTTTTTTCTACGCTTAACTTTCTAAATACCGAGGCTTCTTGTGGTAGGTAGCCAATGCCCTGCTGCGCGCGTGCATGCATGGGTTGTTTGGTGATGTTAATGTCGTCCAGGTGTATTGTGCCTTTGTCAGCTAACACCAGTCCGACAACCATGTAAAAACTGGTGGTTTTACCGGCACCGTTTGGGCCGAGTAAGCCGACCACTTCTCCGCTGTTCACATCAAAAGAAACATCGTCTACGACAGTTCGAGATTTGTAGGCTTTGACCAGGTTCGTTGCACGTAATATAGACATATTTATGGTTGTTATTTTTCCGAAGACGATTTTTTTGGTGTGAGTATGATATTGACACGTTGGGTTTTTTTGGCGTTTTCATCACCAGCGATAATGGTTTTATTTAAAGTGTCATAGATTATTTTCTGGCTACTGAGTTTATGGTCGGGCTGTACCAGTTTGGCATTAGTTGTCAGTATTAATTTATTTTTACTTGCGGCATAAACGATGTGTTCACTTTCAGCTTTTACGTTTTCGCCGTTAGCGGAAACATGGTTGTATCGTGCTGGTTTTCCAGTGATGATTAATTGTTCGAGCTCGTCTTTATAGTTTTTTAGTATGACTTTGTCGCCGGATAATTTTAGTTCACCTTGCGAAACTTTGACGTTGCCCGTGTAAACACTGTTGCCAGAATTGATATTCATTTGCATATGATCAGCTGAAATAAATATTTTTTCGGCCATGTCTACAGCCGTCGTGTTTGTTGTAAAAGAAAAGCATGTAACAAGAAAAAACATTGCCACCAGGTTGCTAATGGGGGGCATTTTTTTATTTTTGTTAAATGAAGTAAAGTGTTTACTCATTGGGTAAATAGTGACTGCTAACTTTTGAGGAAAGTTCGAGTTCACTGGTGAGGTTGTTATATGTCATTCCGGTTGATCGTATTAGCGATTTTCCGCGTGTGATTTCTACCAGTGCGCTGGTTTGTGCGATTTGTTTTTGTGTATGTATTAATAGACTCTGAGTACGAATGGTTGACGCAAGTTCCCTATTTTGTTGTTGCATAATCACATGATCGTTGAGCTGGATAGTTTTATTACTGTTATTGAGCACGGCGTTTTCGGCGGTGATTGTCCATTGCCCACTTTTTTGTAAAAGATGAATAACCGGCTGTTGAATAATGGTATCGTCGCTGTCGTTATACTTTATCAGCTCTAATCCTTGAAGCGTATAACCTGGCTTGCCGCTGTCATTCATTGCAGTCAGCTCAAACTTATTCATAAATATTTCTATGTAGGGTTTGTCTGTGAATTGTTGTAATTGGTTATCGTCATATAAGTCATTTGAAGTGGACCACCACGCAACGATAGCTACCACAAAAAATATGCTGAAACTGATGAGTCGTTTCATGATGTTCTATGGTATGCGAATACGCATCTAATTTTTTGAATAGAGGTATGAGTGTAGTTTTTCATCGAGCAGGCCTTTAGCTTCTAGGATAAATTCACAGACATCACGTACCGCCCCGTGCCCACCACTGCGGTCGGTTATCCAGTGTGCATGTTGTTTGACGAATGGGTGTGCATTTTGAACGGCGATGGCAAAATCCAGTTGCGACATAATGGGTAAATCAATGACGTCGTCACCAACATAGGTGATTTGATCTTTATCGAGATTAACTTCTTTAAGTAGTTCTTCGAAAGCGGGAGTTTTGTCACGATAGCCTTGGTAAATAATGCTTATACCGAGATCATTCATTCGATGCTTTACCAGTTCAGATTTGCGTCCGGTAATAATGGCAACTTGTACGCCACATTCCTGCAGCATGCGCAAGCCATGCCCATCGAGAGAATTAAACGCTTTGTACTCACCACCATGGTTGTCGAAAAACAGTCCGCCATCGGTCATCACACCATCAATATCAAAAATGACCAGTTCGATTTTTTTAGCTTTTTCAATAATGTCCATAATAGTTTCGGTGCGTAGTTGTCGTGTTTTAATATGCGAGTAGCGTTGATTGGATCGTGGTTTTTACATGATGCCCGCACGTAGTATATCGTGCATGTTGAAGGCGCCAATTAATTCGTTACTTTCGTCGGTAACTAAAAAACCATTAATCCCGTGGTCGTCCATTATTTTTACAATACTTGCGGCGAGTTCGTTGGCGTATGTGGTACGGCAATTTTTGGTCATTACCTCGCTGATTATCGCGGTGTGTACGTCGATATTTTTATCTAACGAGCGACGTAGGTCACCATCGGTATAAATACCTAACACTTTATTGTTGGCATCGACGATAGCGGTTAGGCCTAAACCTTTACGGCTCATCTCCAGTAAGGCTTCAGACACGGTAGCCGATTCGTGTACGCTGGGAACCCGGTCTTCTGTGTGCATGATATCGGCAACATGCAGTAACAAGCGTTTGCCCAAACTGCCGCCAGGATGTGAGAGCGCAAAGTCTTCAGCCGTGAATCCGCGAGCCTGCAGCAGGGCGACTGCAAGTGCATCACCCATAACGAGCGCAACGGTTGTACTTGAAGTGGGAGCCAGGTCATGTGGACAGGCTTCTTTACTGACACTGACATCGAGATTGATATCAGCTGCGCTTGCCAATATGGAGTTTTTATCACCCGTCATACTTATTAGTGGCACAGCGAAGCGTTTTAAAATAGGAATGATGGTAGCAATTTCGGCGGTATTGCCAGAGTTAGACAGGGCGATGACGATATCGTTTTTAGTGATCATGCCAAGGTCGCCATGACTGGCTTCACCCGGGTGGACAAAAAAAGCCGGGCTACCTGTACTGGCGAGTGTGGCTGCTATCTTGCCACCAATGTGGCCAGATTTTCCCATGCCGGTAACGACGATGCGACCTTTGCAGTCTAGTAGCAGCTTGCAGGCGTCGGCAAAGGTTTCATCGATTCGCGATTGCAGCGCATTGATCTCAGCGAGCTCAATGTTGATGACTTCCTGCCCTAGTTGTTTAAAGTCTATTTTTTTGGTCGATGACATAATATCAATTAAATGTAGTAAAGAAGCCGATCCTCTGTTTACGCTATGCTAAAAAATAACAGTAATTGGTAACCGATGAAAGCACTAAATAATAGGCCGCCTTCCAGTTTATTGATTTTGCCATCATCTTTAAAGCCGTAAGCCATAACGAAAAGTAAAATAGTAAGTATGAGCACGATAGGCAGGTCTCTCTCTAGAACGCCTTCAGCCAGTTCGGCAGGGTAGATTAGCCCGGGTATTGCCAACACGCCTAAGGTGTTGAACAGGTTAGAGCCAACGATATTGCCGATAACAATGTCATGTTCTTTTTTGAGTGCGCCAGAAATTGACGTAGCAAGTTCAGGTAAGCTGGTGCCGATGGCTATGATGGTTAGGCCGATGATTAATTCGCTGATACCCAGGTCTGTGGCAACATTGACGGCTCCCCATACCAGGATTTTAGAACTTACCGTTAATAATATCAGGCCGGCGATTAACCAGAATAAGGCATGTGATGTTGACATCGCATCGGGCAGTTCGTCGATAATTTCATTGGTTAGTTCGTCCTCGGACTTGCTGCGCATACCTGCACGTGTAACCCACCACATCAATAAAAACAGTAAGCTGAGCAACACAAAACCGTCCAGTCGGCCCAGTGTCATATCGCGTAATAAAGCTAGGGCCATTAAGGTGGCGAACAATAAAATAGGTAGTTCTTTTTTGATGATTCGGGAATGAACGTTTAACGGTGAAATGAGTGCGGCGACACCGAGGACAAGGGTAATATTGGTGATGTTGGAGCCTAGTGCATTACCGATGGCCATTGCTGGGCTGCCATCATAAGAGGCAAAGCCTGCGACCATCATCTCTGGCGCGGAGGTGCCAAAACCGACAATGGTTAAACCGATAATAAGCGGAGGTACGTCAAAGTTACGAGCCGTTGCGGAGGCGCCAATCACGAAACGGTCGGCGCTCCAAATGAGTAAAATAAAGCCGACAAGGATGGCTGCATAATCTATTAACATGTGTGCTTCTCAATACATTGTTATTTTAATTCTTCTCAGAGGGCGAAGGATACGCTATGTGGATAAATTCGCCAATGCTATACGAAAAAATAGTCATGAATAATCACCGTGAGTGTTTTTGTTGCGCCAGTCAGTTCTTTCATGGTCGTAGCGTATAAGTTGAACGTTAACGTGCGAGATTAGTCGTATTCACACATATAAGCATAAAGAGGTATCAAGCTATACAATGACGGGTTCGACAGTGTTACAATTCTCGAAAATAATAAAGACGATTGCATACTCCGTAAGCGTCTTCTGGCAGGTAATATCTAGTGAGTGACATACTGGTTAAAATTAGAGATTTACATTTTAGTCGCGGTAATCGAAAGATTTTCGACGGCCTGTCATTGGATATTCCTCGCCAGGGCATTACCGCTATTATGGGCCCCAGTGGTACCGGTAAAACGACCTTGCTGAAATTAATAGGTGGTCAGTTAAGGCCGGACCAGGGCAGTATCGAAGTTGATGGGCTGAACGTGCCACAATTATCAACCAGTAAATTATTCGACTTGCGCCAGCGCATGGGCATGTTATTTCAGAGCGGTGCATTGTTGACTGATTTGTCTGTGTTCGAAAATGTGGCTTACCCGTTGCGTGAGCATACAAAATTAAACGAAGCCATGATTCGCTATCTGGTGTTGCTTAAACTTAATGCTGTGGGTTTACGTGGCGCGGCCGAGTTGGCGCCATCTGAGCTATCCGGCGGCATGGCGAGGCGTGTTGCGCTGGCACGGGCAATGGCTTTAGACCCTATGATGATAATGTACGATGAACCCTTTACCGGGCAAGATCCTATTTCTATGGGTGTGTTGGTCTCGCTTATCAGCGAATTAAATAATGCGTTAAATATATGCAGTATTATTGTGTCGCATGATGTGCCTGAGACCTTATCGATTGCGCATTATGTGCACATTATTTCGGCGGGCAAAGTGGTCGAAAGTGGCACGCCTGATGGGTTAACCAATAGCGAATCGGCCTGGACGCACCAGTTTGTTCATGGTGACGCAGATGGTCCTGTGCCTTTTCATTACCCAGCAAAACCTATCTTAGAAGACTTATATTCAGGAAACTGATTTTGTTTATTGTATTGTTAGATTTTTTTCAGCACGTAGGAGCAACCACACTTCATCGTTTTCGCAGACTAGGACGCGGCAGCCTGTTTCTGTTTGATGTCGTGGTTGGGTGTGGCAGTTTAATTACGCGACCGGGACTCTTGATAAAGCAGATATATTCTGTCGGCGTGCAAACCTTGGTTATTATTGTTGTTGCTGGCATGTTTGTTGGCATGGTGATGGCCCTGCAGTCCTACTACGCGCTGGTTGATTTTGGCGCTGAAGATTCGGTTGGAGTCATGGTTGCATTGTCGTTACTGCGCGAGTTGGGGCCGGTCATTACCGCGCTGCTGTTTGCAGGCAGAGCAGGGTCGGCACTAACGGCTGAAATAGGGTTAATGAAAGCCACCGAGCAATTATCGGGAATGGAAATGATGGCGGTTAACCCGATGAAACGAGTTATCGCGCCGCGTTTTCTGGCAGGTCTTATATCCATGCCTTTGTTGGCAACCATTTTTAGTGCGGTTGGGATAATGGGCGCTTATGTCGTAGCTGTGGAATTTTTGGGGTTGGACTCTGGTGCCTTTTGGTCGCAACCACAAAACAAGGTGGACTTATACCTGGATAT
>JAESSQ010000048.1 GCA_016764035.1 Gammaproteobacteria bacterium | reverse complement strand
TTTTCGCTTCCAACGCATAAATAACGCGTTTGAGTACGGCCTCGGGTGGCAGCGTAAAAGGTGCGGCTGGGCCTTGTTTCTTTAAGCGTTTAAGTACGCCCAGGTATTTTTCTCGATGCACGCTGTTTTCGATGTCGATATGTTGTTGCATGGCTTTGACGGCATTGGCGCGAAACTGACTGGCGATGGGGCCAGGTTCGATTAAACTGACATATATATTGGTGTTTTTAAGTTCAAGACGAAGCGTGTCGCTTAAACCTTCGATGGCGTATTTGCTGGCATTGTATGCACCGCGAAATGGCATTGCGACAAAGCCTAACACCGAGCTGTTTTGAATGATGCGACCAAAACCTTGCTTACGCATTACTGGAATCACCAGATTGGTTAGTTGTAGCCAGCCAAATACGTTGGTTTCGAACTGGTATTTCAGGTTGTCTCGGCTTAGGTCTTCGACAGCGCCCGGCAAGCCAAAAGCGCCATTATTAAACAATGCGTATATTTTGCCATCGCAAAGGTGCATTATTTCCTGGAAAGCATGGTCTATCGACGCACTGTCAGCCAAGTCTAGTTGCAGGCTTTCAAAGCCTTCGCTGATGAGTTTTGCTACACTTTCTTTACGCCGGGCGGTTGCGATAACGTGGTATCCTCGCTGTTTTAGCCCCGTGGCGACGCAGTGGCCAATGCCTGTTGAACAGCCAGTAATTACGATAGTTTTATCGGATAGGTTCATTATGCAAGCTTAACGTAACTTTAGTGTCTCTGTGTATGGCTGTTTACACCAGCCTTGCCCTAGCTAAACAAAACATCTAAAGCGTGCATTGGGTGTTGATGTGGCTATGCCTTGGCATATATAATTGCGTGCTTATTTTTATGTGTTTATTTCTTTACTGGATTGACTATGCCTTTTTATGAATACCAATGTACTAAATGCGAGCATGAAGAAGAGGTGCTGCAAAAAATTAGTGACAAGCCATTAAAGAAGTGCCCTTCCTGCGGTAAATCGAGCATGAAGAAGATGGTGTCTGCTGCTGCGTTTCGATTGAAAGGTAGTGGTTGGTATGAAACCGATTTTAAATCGGGCGATAAGAAGAATATTGCCGGCGAGAAAAAAGGTACGGATAAACCTGAAAAGAAAAAAGCCTCGACGGATAAAAAAGCCTCAGCTACCGCCGGCAAAAGTAAACAAGCTAAGGCTTAATAACAACTATATTTTAACGCTAACAAAGCACCAACTCTGGTGCTGGATACGGTAAAATTATTTATCTAACCGCTGGAATAATGATGGACGTGATGTCTGTTTATTTCATACTAACTAAATTGGATTAATCAATGCGCAGTCACTATTGCGGAGCAGTAACCGAAGAATTTCTGGATCAGGAAGTCACCTTGTGTGGCTGGGTCAATCGTCGCCGAGATCATGGTGGTGTTATTTTTATCGATTTGCGTGATCGCGAAGGCATGGTACAGGTCGTGTTTGATCCTGATCGCGCCGAAATTTTTGAAATTGCAGAGCATGTACGTAATGAATACGTCTTGCGCTTAACCGGCCGTGTTCGCTTGCGCCCAGAAGGTACAGCAAACCCTGAGCTGACATCTGGCAAAATAGAAATACTGGGTCTGGAACTCGAAGTTTTAAATGCGTCAGAAACCCCACCGTTTCAGTTAGATGATACGGGCGTGCATGATGATTTGCGTTTGCAATATCGTTACATCGATTTGCGCCGTGATGAGATGCAACGTCGCATGCGTATGCGCGCGCAGGTAACACGGTATATACGCAATCACCTCGAAGAAGACGGTTTTTGGGATATCGAAACACCGATGCTAACCAAAGCAACGCCCGAAGGTGCACGTGATTACCTGGTGCCATCGCGTACCCATCAAGGCAGTTTTTTTGCTTTGCCGCAATCACCGCAATTGTTTAAACAATTGTTGATGATGTCTGGCATGGACAAGTATTATCAGATCGTACGTTGTTTTCGTGATGAAGATTTACGTGCCGACCGCCAGCCAGAATTTACCCAGATCGACATCGAAACCACTTTTATGGACGAGAATGCAGTCATGGAAGCGATGGAAGCGTTGATTAGTGGGCTGTTTAAGTCGGTGCTCAGTGTCGCGTTACCAAGTCCATTCCCGCGTATGGATTATAGCGAAGCCATGTTGCGTTACGGTTCAGATAAGCCTGATCTACGCATCCCACTGGAATTGGTGGATTTGGCCGAAATTATGAAAGACGTAGAGTTCAAAGTCTTTTCAGGGCCTGCGAACGACCAGGAAGGTCGCATCGTGGTCTTAAATGTCCCTAAAGGTGCCGAACTGTCACGAAAGAAGATAGATCAGTACACAGAGTTTGTCGGGCGTTATGGTGCTAAAGGCCTGGCCTGGATAAAAGTTAATGATGTCGCGGCAGGTCGTGAAGGTTTGCAGTCGCCTATTGTTAAATTCTTGCCTGACGAAGTGCTCACCGCCATTATCGAAAAAACGGCTACACAATCAGGTGATATCTTGTTCTTTGGCGCTGGCGACACCAATACGGTGAACGAATCTATCGGCGCGCTTCGTGTTAAAATCGGTACGGATATGGGTCTGGTTGAAGACGCATGGCAGCCATTGTGGGTGGTTAATTTCCCCATGTTTGAGAAAAACGGCGAGGGTAACTGGACTGCACTGCATCACCCCTTCACCGCGCCATCGGTAACATCCATAGAGGCATTTAAAGCCGACCCAGGTGCTGCTTTATCACGAGCGTATGATATGGTATTAAATGGTACTGAGTTAGGTGGCGGTTCAGAGCGTATCTATAAAACGGATATGCAAAATGCAGTGTTTGATATTCTTGGGATCTCAGAGCAAGATGCGGAAGATAAATTTGGTTTCTTGCTGACGGCGTTGAAATATGGTTGTCCGCCACATGCAGGTTTAGCGTTTGGTCTGGATAGATTGGTGATGTTGATGAGTGGTGCAAGTTCCATTCGAGATGTGATGGCGTTTCCAAAGACACAGTCTGCTGCCTGCCTGTTAACCTCAGCGCCAGCAAAAGTTACGACTAAACAATTACGTGAGTTAAACCTTAAGCTACGTAAAACAGAAACAAAAGAAACGGCCAGTGAAGCAGTCAAGGATGCAGCTAAATAATAACCAGAGCGTTTTAATATCATGAGTGCAGCTATACAACCTTATACCTTACTGGATGATGACGATTGCGAGTCACGTATTCTTCGTGCACGTGAAATATTAGGTGAGCGTCTGGTTATTTTAGGCCACCATTATCAACGTGGTGAAGTTTTTAAACATGCTGATTTTACCGGGGACTCATTAAAACTTTCCAAACAAGCAGCGAATTCAGAAGCTGATTATATTGTTTTTTGTGGCGTGCACTTTATGGCTGAAGTGGCAGATATTCTGTCGCGTCCAGAGCAAGTTTCGATTCTGCCTGACATGTCTGCAGGTTGTTCGATGGCGGATATGGCTAACCTGGAAAATGTTGAACGCGCCTGGCAGGAGCTTTCTGAGGTACTGGATGCAGAAGAAGCCATTACCCCGGTCACCTATATAAATTCTGCGGCGGACCTAAAAGGTTTTTGTGGCGAACATGGTGGTATCGTCTGTACCTCGACCAATGCGCGGCACGTGTTGGAATGGAGTTTTAAGCAAAAAGAAAAAATATTGTTTTTCCCCGATCAGCATCTGGGTCGCAACACGGGGTATAACATGGATATCCCACTGGATGAGATGGTGGTATGGGATTACGATATGCCTCGCGGTGGTTTAACGGTTGAGCAAATTAAACAAGCAAAAATTATTTTGTGGAAAGGCTTTTGTTCAGTGCATCAAATGTTCCAGCCCGAGCAGATTGATAACTTCAAAAAGAAATACCCCGAGACTAAAATTATCTCGCACCCTGAAAGTTCGTTTGAAGTTTGTCAGAAATCCGATTACGTTGGCTCCACCGAATACATTATCAATACCATTGCAGCAGCGGAGGCAGGTACACGTTGGCTAGTGGCGACAGAGCTGAACCTGGTTAATCGTTTGCACGATCAATTTAAACACGAAGGTAAAAACGTGCATTTTATGTCGCCTAGCGTGTGTATGTGTTCCACCATGTTTCGTATCGACCCGCAACACATGGCGTGGGTTTTAGAAAACCTTGTCGAAGGTCATGTGGTCAATCAAATTACGGTTCCAACTGACGTTGCTGAATTTGCAAGATTAGCACTGTCGCGTATGTTGGACGTATCGCCTTAAGCTTTAGCTATGCGTGAAGCTATCGTTCTTGTACATGGTTTGTGGAGTGTTGGTAGTGTCGACTTACTGCGCCTACGTAATCTTTTCAAAAAAGCAGGTTATGAATGCCACATGTTTAACTACCATGTGTGGGGCAAGCCGCCGGCAGATATCGCTGCCAAATTACATACATTTATCGATAATATCGATGCGCCTAAGGTGCATATTGTCGCACATAGTTTTGGCGGCATTATCACGATGCATTTGTTTGACCAGTTTCCTTTTGATATAAAAGGTCGCGTGGTGCTTATGGCGTCGCCAGTCAACGGTAGTGCCGTGGGTAAACGTATCAATGCAAATCCGATGACTCGATGGATGCTAGGTCAGAGCCATGTTAATGGTTTATCAGGTGATGTTCCTCCGTGGCAAGGTTGGCAGGATATCGGCGTAATCGCTGGCGATATCCCCATTGGACTGGGGTTGATAACAGGTGGGCCGGGTTTGCCACATGATGGCACCGTTTCTGTTGAAGAGACCGAACTCAAAGGCGCGACAGATGCTATTGTTATGCGCGTGAGCCATTCGGGTATGTTGATGTCAGCGCCGGTGGCGGAGCAGGCCGTTGTGTTTTTACAGACAGGGCAATTTGATCAGGATACGATGACGCCGTTATTGAATGCAGAGCCAGCGTAATCGTAGATACTTAATAAGCCTAAACTTATAGTAAATAAGGTCAAAGTCGAACAATCGCTGAGCGAATCCATGGCGTAAGATGCTTCAAATCATAAGTATTAGTTTCAAATAACCCTATTAGAAAAGCATGAGCAATCTTTGGTTTAACCGCCAATTTGTAACCATTTAGCCGCAGAAAAACGTCCGTTGAAAAGAATGCGACACGTTTGTTGCCATCGATGAAAGGGTGGTTGTTCATTAGTGACTCGAACAGGGCCGCTGCCATTTCGACAAGGTCTGCGTAATAGCCCGTTTGTGGTCGGTATAGTGCGCTTTCCAAAAGGCCTTTATCGCGCAGTCCGTTTGCGCCACCAAAACGTATAATCAAAGCAGAGTGTATTTCCAGTACTTCGTCCACGCTTAAAAACTGAACAGATTTATTTTGCAAGTAGGTGACCTAGCTCTTCGTTTTCATCTATAGAATCAGCGAGGTGATCTAGTACCACGGGTCTAACGCGCCGCCGATGTACATAGTCGCTGATTGCCTCGGTAAGTAACCCTGATACATTTTGGTGAGACTCTTTTGCCAATAACCTGAGGTCTTCCCAAACTTGAGCTTCAACTTTTGAACTAATTTTAATGGTAGCCATAACGGTATAATGGTTGACATGTCATGATTAGTCAATGTTTTTAATGTGGATTATTTGTCCAATTAATAAATGATGCTGAAAACCTTTAGTCGGCAACGCTTTGCAATGATAGAATCCACCTATTAATGAAAACGATTAAGTAATAATTTCTCAGGTGTCAGTAAATATACTAGCTAAAAAAACACGCATTATCGGCATCGACCCCGGCTCGCGTTGTACCGGTTACGGTGTGATTGATAGCGATGGCTTTCGTCATAGTTATATAGCGAGTGGCTTTGTTAAAATAACGGGTGATGAGCTACCTGAGCGATTAGGTATGATTTTTAGTGAGATAAGTACCATCATCGAAAAATGGCAGCCGCAGATGATGGGCATTGAACAGGTGTTTGTAAATAAAAATGTTGATTCAGCGTTAAAACTGG
>JAESSQ010000047.1 GCA_016764035.1 Gammaproteobacteria bacterium | reverse complement strand
GCCAGAATCGAGGTAACTATATACTTTCATCGGTGTATTGATGCCTTGAGTACGCGGCGATAGCAGGATATCTGACTGAGACATGAACTGATGAATCTGTGCTACTGGTTGCTTGCCCATGAAGATAACTTCATTTCGTATTGACAACTGCTTGCACTTGTTCTGGTAATGTCCGATATGCTCGTGTGCGCCACCGATGATGGTTAGCCGTGCGTCTGGGTACCGTTGGCAATGGATGGCAAATGCCTCTAGCATAAGATCAATACCCTGATAGCTTTCAAGGTTACCGATGTACATGAAGATTTTACCGGCGATATCATATTTACTTCTGATGTTTACGATACTGTCTGAGCTGGCTGACGTGGTATTCGCTAATGACACGTCTTTTAGTACATGGATGCCATGTGATCGGTATTTTCCAGCTTCATCGGCCAGTGCCTGACAAACAGGAATGACGATTTTAGCGCGTCTCATTGGTATGGATTCCATCAGCCTTAATAGCTTCTCAAATGGTTTGAGAAAGTGTATTTTATCTATGATCTGTGTAGCCATTGAAGAATCCATATCATAGATAAAGGGTGTTTTAAAAATAGGGCATACGAGTGTTGCCATAAACGAGCTTTCTTCTACAGCATGTACAGCTTTGTATTTGTTTTTGCTCATCAGGGAGATGAATTTGAAAAAAATTAGTATGTCGAGCAGGATTTTTTTCCCTGAAAATCCAGGCATAACGTTTTTAATGTTCGGCCTCGGATTCACGCGGTAGATAGTTAAACCTGGGTATTGAACGTCTATGCCTTCATTAAATGTTAGTAAATCAATCGCGTAACCTCTTTCAGAAAGTGCGCGAATCAATAACTCCACAGCAATAGGTGTGCCTCGTTCTTGATAGAAGGGGTGTGGAGCGATGAGTAATATTTTTTCAGTCATAATAAAAAAGTGGTGGTTTTTTTCTATAAAGAGGGTAGGCGTAATTTTAATTGATTCATTACGAAGCTAGGTATAGAGGATAGATGGCCGAACTGGTTGGATTGAGTTTGATGGTGGATGGCTTGTATAATTGATGTCCATGGCCTTTTTGTATCCATATTGATATTGAGGAGATTGCCATAGGTGCCAGATTTTAGATAGTGGTTATGCAGCGGTAACGGGTCTGATCCGCATAATATAGGTATGTTATGTGTCTTGGCATATTCTAGCTGATTAATGCCCGTCCAGAGCCAGGGTCGGCCCGCATTGTCACCCAATACAAACTGGTGTGGCTTCATTGTTTTCAATAATTGTGTGAGAATTTTGCCACGTTTAGATAGCCACTTGCCCGCCGCCCATGGTATGACGTTTAACAAACCATCTCGTTGTTGTTCGAGAAGTATTTCTATCGGCATGTCATGGGTGACATCCCCGCGATTACCGATTACCAGGACTTCAAGGCCTTCGATAGTGTTGATTTGTGTACCAGTGATAACTAGAATGGTTTTCTCCTGTTTCTTGAACCAGAAGCTATACGGTTCAAGTTCGGCAATGTGTTTTTGCCATTCGCCGGCCATCGGTTTTGCCAGTTGCTGGGTGACGGAGATCGCTTCTTTTCCTGTATCAAGCAAACAGATAACTGGCAGTGCTGCATTGCCTAGCGTAAGGTTTGCATATGCGGATGTCAGGAGCTGATTGAGTGATATATCCCAGTTATCATAGAAATGAACGTGAGAGTCTAATTTGATTTGGTATTGTTTACGTTTGTCCATGAGCGTATTCGTTTTTCATGTCAATAATTTATCTGATAGTCTAACTGTATATTTCAAAAAAACATTGGCCTGAATTTTTTAGATATTCTTTTTTGTGTTCTATAGTCTAGGTTGTTAAAGGTGTGTCTATGGTGGTTAATTCCCAGGGTTTTGAAATTTTTAGTAAGGCAATCTCAATCAATACGGTTAATCTTTAAAACTATCCTATAATTTCATGGATACATTTAGGTATTAACCAAAGTATTAAATATGGATATTTGGAACAATTATCTATTAGCAGATTTATTATCTGTTTTTATTTTTATAACCACGTGAGAGATGATGGCAAGGAATGGTGACGAGGAAAAGCATGGTAGACGGCTTTGAGGTTGAAATAACCCATGGTTATAAAGTAGAAGAATTACAGCAGCAATGGTTGGCAATACAGGAAGGGCAAAACTTGCCTTTTTTTCTAACATGGTCTTGGATTTCTTGCTGGCTTAAATCGTATACACCTGAGTTGATTATTGTTTCTGCCTGGCATAAGAAACAAATTGTCGCTATTGGTCTTTTTACCTGTTCGACTCAAATAAGACATGGTTTTGTTAAGTCCCGACAATATCGTCTGCATCAAATGGGCGATTCTCTTCTTGACCAAATTTGGATGGAGTATAACGATTTCATCTGTGTCGAGAAATTTCGAGTTGCGGCCGTCAATGCTTGCTTGAAGGCGTTACAGAAAAGTAACGAAAACTGGAATGAAATAATATTGTCAATGATTACCCGGTCGCGAGCAGACCAGATCTTAAGCGATATACGTAATTCTCGTGTCAGTTTAGTTAGTCCGTGTTATTCAAAAAATCTTGCCTGTATACAAGGTGAAAATCCACAGTACATCGATACTTTAAGTTCGAATACTCGTTACCAGATTAGGCGGTCGATAAGATTATTTGAAGAGCTGCATGGCCCGATACAATATGAATTTGCGAAAGATGTAGATGAGGCGATAGCTTTTTTCCACGAAGCGGGCAAGTACCATGTCTTAAGGTGGGAAAGCAGTGGGTTTAACAATAAAGAATTTGTGTTGTTTCATGAAAACTTAATAAAAAGCTCCAAAGAAAATAACGCGGTCGACCTAATGAAAATAAGCTCGGGCGAGGTCACGATTGCCATTCTTTATTTTCATATAGTCGATGGAGATGTTTATTTTTACCTACAAGGTATTAATTATGCGTTTAACGGTCAGCTAAAGCCAGGCTTGGTAGCTCATACAATGGCGGCTCAATATTATCTAGATAAAGGTATGCGTAAATATGATTTTATGGGTGGTTACAGTCAGTATAAATGCCAATTGTCTGACCCAGTTGAAGATCTTGTTATCTTGAGCGTGCAAAAGCCATCAGTCGTTTTTGCTATAGAAAAAATGTGCCAAAAAATTAAGTGTTTAGTAACAAATGTGCGCGATACGGTTGTTAAGAAATGACTCGATTGTTTTCAACATTAAATAAAAATTCATTGGTGCTTGTCCTGGCGCCAATATTGCTCATACCGCTAATTTTTTATAACACAACCATCGCCATGGTTCATGTCTGGACCGTGAATGAAACATTTACACATGGGTTCTTGGTTCTTCCTATTGTGATCTGGTTGATTTGGCAGAAAAAATCTCAGTTGCTACTAATGAAACCAGAGCCGAGCCCTCGTCTATATGTAGTCTTGTTAATGTTGTTGATTGTCTGGCTAATCGGTGCGGTAGTTGATGTTGAAATTGTTCAGCAGTTTTGCATGATTAGTATTATTTTAACGAGTGTATGGGCTATCGTCGGGCGAAAAATTATACTTTATATTCTTTTTCCACTTTTGTTTTTGTATTTTTCTATACCATTTGGACAAGTCTTTATTGCGCCATTAATGCAATTTACTGCAGATTTTACTATTGCATTAATCAAGCTGGTTGGTATTCCTGTTTATCGTGACGGGCTGTCATTTATATTGCCGACAGGGTCATGGTCTGTTGTTGAGGAGTGTAGTGGTGTTCGATATCTCATTGCTTCATTTTTTCTAGGTACTATCTATGCGTATTTAAATTACACCGTTACTAAAAAACGAGTAATTTTTATTCTACTATCCTTGATCGTGCCCATAATAGGTAATGGTCTGAGGGCCTTTGGTATAGTTATGATTGGTCATTATAGTGGCATGAAGTTAGCCGTTGGCGCTGACCATTTGCTCTATGGGTGGGTATTCTTCGGAGTAATTATCTTCATGTTATTTTACTTGGGTAGCTTTTGGCGGGATCCTGAAGAACCACTAAATGAAAGCGTAAACGAAAATAATAGTGTATTAGAAAATCATAAAAATGTCTCACCATCAAGTGTTTTGTTGGTGGTTTTATTATTGATGATTTCAGTGTCATCGTTTTCTCACTATATTACGAGTGTGAAGAATACAGAGATACAACCTGTGTTATTGCAATTGCCAGAGAATTATTCTGGGTGGTATTTTAACGCGGATAAATCATTTAGCTGGAAACCTGTGAGAGTAAATCCGGACAAAGTTATTTCTCAAGGTTACGTTATGAGCGATGATTTTATCCAACTTGATATTGCCTATTACCATGTACAACGACAAGGAGCAGAGGCGATTTCAACAAGTAATAAAATCACTAATCCTTATGGCGGTGATTGGAAATTAACCCGCTCAAACAATTTCAATAAATCAGATAAAAACTTTACTGAATCAGAATTAAAGTTTTCGAATGAGAAATTGTTGGTTTGGAGTTGGTACCGTGTTGGCAATTATGAAACCTCCAGTCTATATATAGCTAAAGCCATAGAAGCGTATAACCTAATTGTTGAGGGGCGTTCAGATGCGTCATTAATATCGATCGCAACGCAATTTGATGGCACAAAAGAAAATACACGACAAAAAATTTATAACTTCTGGAAAGAATCTTCAGACGATATTTCGAATAGATTAGAGCAACTACATAATGATCAATAAATCAAACAAGTCAGTATATAAATGTTTATGTTTGCCTTTTACCAATAACGTATTGAGATAATAATGATACTCAATTCAAAGCAAGCGATTCCTCTTAACCCTGATGTAGCACCACAATTAATTGTGGTGATCGATACGGAAGAAGAATTTGACTGGAATAAGCCGGTAGATAGAAACTCAACTTCCGTCGTCGCAATGCAATATATAAATCGCGTGCAAGATATATTTGATGAGTACGGTATCACGCCTTGTTACGTCATCGATTATCCTGTCGCTTCGCAACAACAGGGTTATCAGCATTTGGTGGATATATACAACGATAAGCGTTGTGAAATTGGTGCGCATCTACATCCATGGGTAACACCTCCAGCGACTGAAGAGATGATTGCAGAAAACAGTTACCCAGGTAATTTAGAGCAATCACTAGAATATGAAAAACTAAATAATTTAACGCAGGTTATTCATGATAACTTTGGTTTTCAACCGACAACCTATAAAGCTGGTCGTTACGGCTTTGGTGCGAATACCGAAGCCATACTCAAACAACTTGGCTACGATATAGACTTATCCTATTGTCCTTCGTTTAATCATGGTGCAGATGGGGGGCCAGATTATAGTGCCGCACATGCAGAGCCTTTCTGGATTGATCAAGATAAAAAGTTGCTGGAAATCCCTGTTACAGGATCTTTTGTAGGTAGTGCAGGTGCAGCGTCGAAGGGCCTCTTTGATTTCTCTCAAGGTTACAAAAAATTTAAACTGCCGGGCATTTTGTCTAAACTTGGTGTTGTTGATCGCCTGGTTCTTACCCCTGAAGGTTATACACATGATGAGCATGTAAAAATCACACAATTCCTTTATAACAAAGGTGTAAGAACTTTTACCTGGAGTTTTCATAGTCCAACGGTCATGCCAGGCACTACGCCTTATGTGGACACTGAGCAGGATGTAAAAAAGTTTCTTGACTCATTTCACCAATACTTTGAATTTTTCTTTACTACAATGGGTGGTGTAGCGACTACGCCAACATTATTAAAAAATAAACTGGAGCTTATATAATGAAAATCTTAGGCATTTCGCCGCTTGATAAGGATGCAACTGTTTCTATCGTTGAAGATGGAAAAATATTGTACGCGGCTGGAGAAGAACGTTTTACACGCGTGAAACAACAAGATGGTTTTCCTCATGAAGCTCTGAAAAATGCATTGGCGTATACCAATACTTCGCTTGATGAAATAGACCATGTAGCTTACGCATTTACTGATGCACAGGATGAGAAAAAAATTATTGATAAAAATATTCGTAGTGAGGCAGCGTTTATTGATAATTTTAAACCTGAAAATTTGAGTGCACTGCTCGAAGAAGCTAATAGAAAAAAACATGATTACAAAGAAGCAATTCATGGTTTGAAGAATCCTAATGAGCAAATGGAAAAAGGATTTTTGCACGAACTTTTTTATAAAATAGCTGGAACCAGTTCCGCAGCTTCTCGTATAGTCGCAAAGCGAGGTTCACAGAATTGGGCAGATACTGCCGTGAAATCATTACAGTATTGGCAAACAGATTTAGAAAAAGGTTTAAGTCAATACGGTCTCGAAACAAAAATAAAGCGTATGGACCATCACATGACGCATGCGGCAAATAGTTTTATAACCAGTGGTTATGAGCGTGCCTTATGTATTACTTTAGATGGTTATGGAACCGGTCTTGCGGGCTCGGTAAGCGAAGCTGCCAATGGAAAAATTAGACGTTTGCACGGTGTGAAGTATCCTAGTTCACTAGGAACGTTGTACGAACACGTGACATCAAGCCTTGGTTTTAAACCAAGTCGACATGAAGGTAAAATTGTAGGGTTGGCATCATATGGTGACCCTGATGTGTTAAGCGATATTTTGTTAAGTCATATTCAACAGGGCGACGGGGACTTTAGAATTTTCGGTTCTAATAATATTTATCTATCGCGATATCTGGCTGCAAATTTTTCTAAAATTGATGTGGCTGCAGCTTATCAGCATGTACTGGAAGTGGTGGCGGTTAACTTCGTTAAATATTGGGTAAAGAAAACCGGCATAGATACCATTGTGCTTTCTGGTGGTGTTACTGCGAATGTTAAATTGAATCAGCGAATATTTGAGATTGAAGCAGTAAAAAATATATTTGTGTATCCTAATATGGGCGATGGTGGCTGTGGTAGCGGTGCAGCAATGTATCAGTCCTGGGATGGTAAAACGCAAGAGTCCATCACCAATGCTTATTTTGGTCCTGACTTTACAGACAAAGAAATCGCAGACGAGTTAAAAGCGAATGGACTTACGTTTACCCAACCTGAAAATCTTGCCAAAGAGGTCGCGCAATTAATTTTTGACGGCTCCGTTGTTGCACGTTTCAGTGGTCGTATGGAATACGGGCCGCGTGCATTGGGCAATCGCTCAATTATGTATCATGCCCAGGAGCCTGAAGTTAATCAGTGGCTAAATAAACGATTGGGTCGTACTGAGTTTATGCCTTTTGCGCCGGTGACATTGTATGAAGCAAGAGAGCGTTATTTTTACAATATCAAAGGCGCTGAACATACTGCTGAGTTTATGACGATAACCTTTGATTGTACGGATGAGATGAAGCGAGACTGCCCAGCAGCCGTCCATATAGATGGAACCGCCAGGCCACAGTTGATAAGACGCGAAGTTAATCCTGGCTACTACGATATTGTTAAAGAGTATGAAAAACTAAGCGGTATTTCCAGTTTGATCAACACCAGTTTTAACATGCATGAAGAACCGATCGTTTGTAATCCACACGATGCAATCCGTGCTTTTCTAGATGGTAATCTTGATGTGTTAGTTATCGGTCCATATCTTGTGATTAGTCCAATTGCAGCTTAGCAATAGAGGCAGCAGTTGTTTTTTTATATGTTTAAGTCAATACCTGTTGAAATTAGCAATCGTTATGATTTTTCGATAGAGAGTCATCCTTTTAGCATCGGTGTCCCTTGTCCAGAAGGAGCAATATTGGATCAGACGCGTTTGCGGTTATGCCTTAAAGGAAAACCAGAGCCCTTTTATGTGGCCTCGTTAGCAAGTTGGCCTGACGGTAGTGTAAAATGGCTATTGCTGGATTTTCAGGCAAGTGTAGCAGCGAACGATAAGGTGACTTTGCAACTTGATTGTGACATTGCTGCCAATACATACGGCGCATTTTCATTAGAGGCTGCACGTCTATCAATAAGTGATGACGACGATAGCTATTTAGTTGATACCGGTGTGGCTCAATTTGTTATTAATAAAAAACGATTGGGTATATTCGATCAGGTAATGTGTGGGAAGCGAGATTTGTTATCCGATATGTCGAGCGGTGTTGTGCTCGTGGACAGCCTGGGTGATATTGCTGAAACGACTGTGTCGTCAATACGTATTTCTGAATCAAAGAATACGCTCAGAAAAGTTTTCTGTATCGATGGTTTTTTTCAGCGTAAAGACAATTCGAAGCTTGCCGATTTCAACTTAAAACTTGTGTTTTATGCTGGCATGTCAACGGTGAAGTGTGACTTTACTCTCACCAATTCACAGGCAGCAGAGCATCCAGGTGGTGTATGGGACCTTGGTGATAAGGGATCATTTGTATTTAGAGCATTATCGATAAAAATTCAGTTAGCAGCTACCGACGAAAAACCCAAATCGTCTATCAGGTTATCTGATGCTGCTGATTGGCGGTTGGCTAATAGTGAAAAGTTACTACTCGAGCAACATTCCAGCGGAGGGGATAACTGGCAGAGTAAGAATCATATGAATGCCAGCGGAGAAGTTCTCCTAGCTTATAAAGGCTACCGGTATTTTGAGAAGAATGTTGAGTTGGCTAATGGCAGTAGAGCAACCCCTGTTATTAATGTGGCTTCGGATGAGGGTAGCATTACTGCGTATATCGTCGATTTTTGGCAAAACTTTCCTAAGGGTATCGAGGTTGAGCAATCCACATTATTGCTAAACCTGTTTCCACAAAAAGACTCTGAAAGTTACGAGCTTCAAGGTGGAGAAAGAAAAAGGCATACTTTTTATTTAGACTTTAGTAATGATAAAAATGCACTGGATGCTTACATTGCTGATATAACGCCACGAATTCCTCTTGATTATTATTACCATGCAAAAGTTATCCCATGGTTGCCAAAAGTTTTTGAAAACTCTGACATACAGAAATTGATCGATCGAGGGATTAGTGGCAAGGACAATTTTTTTGAAAAAAGAGAAACTATCGATGAGTATGGCTGGCGTAATTTTGGTGAGATATTTGCTGATCATGAAGGACTTGAATATAAAAGTGATGAACAATTAATCT
>JAESSQ010000046.1 GCA_016764035.1 Gammaproteobacteria bacterium | reverse complement strand
TTGTTCAATAGAACATAGCTTTTTAAAGCGCTTACCTAATTGACCTGTCAATATTTATAATTCTTTCAACAGTTACTGAAAGCGGCTTAACCTCTGCTTTTAACTTCGGTTATTAATGGGGAGATTACAGATGAAGTCATCAGCCAGTTAATGAGCGGCAAAGAAGCCACGGTTTATGTGGTGCGCTGCGGGGCCGAGATCCGCTGCGCCAAAGTATACAAAGATGCCAATAAACGCAGCTTCAAAAAAGCAGTTGAGTATCAGGAAGGTTGCAAGGGCCGTAATAGTCGTCGCGCCCGCGCCATGGAGAAAGGCTCCAAATATGGCCGTAATCAGCAGGAAGAAGCCTGGCAAAATGCTGAAGTCGATGCACTCTATCGTCTGACCAATGCTGGCGTACGTGTGCCGAAACCCTACGGTTGTTTTGATGGTGTCTTGCTGATGGAACTGATCACCAACGACGAAGGCCATGTAGCACCACGCCTGAACGATGTCTCCATGACCACAGAGCTGGCGCTGGAAGACCACGCCGTTGTTATGAAATACGTGATGCGCATGCTTTGCGCCGGTGTAGTGCACGGCGACCTGTCAGAATTTAATGTGCTGGTCGATGATTATGGCCCGGTAATCATCGACTTGCCCCAGGCAGTGGACGCGGCGGGCAATAACAACGCAAAGGCAATGCTGGAACGGGACGTTAACAATATGACTGCCTATTACGGTCAGTACGCGCCAGAATTGCTCGGCAGTCAATACGCCAAAGAAATCTGGGCACTTTTTGAAGATGGTGAATTGCATCCAGAAGTCGAACTAACAGGACGCTTTGAGGAAAGTACACAAACTGCTGACGTGGATGTGGTAATGCAGGAAATTAAAGCGGCATTTGCCGAAGAGCAAGAGCGTCAGGAGCGTATGCGTGAAGCGAAAGGACTATAGTAGTGGCTTTATGTTAAACATACATCCCTTTAACTTAAGACCATCTACCGCATGAAAGAATGTAACCAGTGTGGCAAATGTTGTATCAAATACAGCAACGGTGGTCTTACAACATCTGCCAGTCAAATCGACTATTGGGAAAACTACAGGCCTGAAATCTATAAATATGTTAAAGACGGCAACATCTGGATGGATCCTGACACGGGTAAACAGATAGAACGATGTCCGTGGTTAAGGAAAGCGCCGCAGCTAAGCAACTATAAAAACAAATACACCTGTGACATTTATTTCGATCGGCCTGATGATTGTAGATTTTACCCTTCGTCGCTGGATGAAATGGTGGCGGATGGCTGTGAAATGTTAGAAAAAAAGGATTTGGCTAATCCGAAGCAAGGGCAAAAGGCGTTGGATATTATTATGCAAGACAGTCGGCAGGAGTTTGAGTATTAGAGGGAAATTCGGGGTCCTCCATTAGCAGTTCCAGATCAACAGGCAACAGCAAGAAAACCCAGGGGCAGGTCTTTCCATGAAAAAGGTGCCGATGTTCCAGCAACAAAATACCCCATCAATTTAAACTGTCTAGTCTTACTTAATCGACTCTTTCTCATATGCCTCAGACAATACTTTTAATGTGTTATCTGGGCCAGCCTCATTAGTTTTATTGGACTTCCCAAGGTTTGCTAGGAGCTTCCTGGCTTCGAAAATAGTCTTCTTCAAACTAAACGGGAGCCACTGCGTCTGTGTAAGAAAGTCGCTTTACTGAATTGCAAAACATATCAGTGAAGTTGAATATCTCTCGTTTAGCATCTTCACGCTATGTTCTTATCCATTGACCAATCTATGCAAAAAAAGCATTCAATGCCATCGGTAAAAAACCGGCCGTCGTTTCTGGTTGGTTAAATAAAATTTACGTCTAAGAGAATCGATTAATTCTTCGCTCATGGCCAGTTTCGCTGTTCGGATTTCTTATAAACCGCGCAATAAAAAAACATGCAACGAAAAACACGTAACCGCTTAAACGGTTCACTATCTCCAATATGAGGACTGAATCATGACTTCCCTTTATTTGATGAAAGCGCTACACCTAAGGATAGCCACTACCGAACCCCAGTCCAGTATCTTTCACCATCACAGTACCGGCTTCTGTGCCATCGGAAGTCCACAGCTCGGCTCCAAACACACCATCATTGGCTCTAAACAAAAACATGCCGTTAAGGTTAGTGAAATTATCAGGAAAAGAGTCTCCACTCGGGTTAATGTCTTTCACCATTACTGTGCCAGCTTCCGTGCCATCAGAGGTCCACAGTTCAGTTCCAAACGAGCCATCATCCGCAGTAAAGAAAAGCGTGCCGTTAATAGTGGTGAATTGACTCGGGTAAGAGTCCCCCATTGGATTAATGTCCTTGATCCTTGCAGTACCGGCTTCTGTACCATCGGATGACCATAGTTCATCGTCATTGGCTTCTTTACCACTAAAGAAAAGCATGCCGTTGAAATTGCCTTGGTTATCAGGAGAAGATACACTTGGGCGGATGCTTTTTACGTTTACTGTGCCGGCTTCAGTACCATCAGACACCCACAGTGCAACACCAGTAGTGACACTATGAGCGAAAAAGAAAAGCGAACCGTTGATATTGGTCAAATTATTAGGGAAAGAACCAGTACCTAGGTGAATGTTTTTCACCATCGTAGTGCCGGCATCTGTGCCGTTTGATTTCCACAGCTCTCTGCCATTGGTGCCGTCATCAGCGGTAAAAAATAGCGTGCCGTTAATGCTAACGAGATCATCAGGAAAAGATGCCCCGCTCGGATGAATGTCCTTCACCATCACAGTACCGACTTCAGTGCCATTTGATTTCCACAGTTCCATTCCATTGACACCATCATTAGCCCTAAAAAAAAGCATGCCGTTGACGTTAGTGAGATTATTATGAGAAGAGCTGCCGAAACCTGGCAGAATGTCTTTCACTAAAACGGTGCCCACCTCCGTGCCATTTGATTTCCACAGCTCTATACCCGTACTGCCATCATTAGCCGAAAAGAAAAACGTGCCGTTGACGTCAGTGAAGCTATCAAGCAAAGAGGAGCCGCTCGGGTGAATGTCTTTCACCAAAACCGTGCCGATTTCTGTGCCATTTGATGTCCACAACTCCCTACCAAAAACGTTGTCATTGGCAGAAAAGAAAAGCGTGCCGTTAATAATGGTCAGATTATCAGGCGAGGAGCTACTAAAACCCGGGAAAATGTCTTTCACCGAAACCGTGCCCATCTCAGTGCCATCGGATTTAAATAGCTCGACACCGTTTGTGCCATTATTACCCGCAAAAAATAACAACTCAATAATGGTTGCCGTATTACTACTGTTACTATTACCGCTACTACCACAGGCGGTAATGCTCAGTGAAATAAAAATAAATATAAATAGCTTACTTATAGTATGAGACAACATAATCAGCCTACTCTAATTATAATTATGAACAAGCTTAACACGGGATCACTGGGTCCGGATCACGCAATTCTATTCCTTTCGACATCACACCTAGTTGCGATAGCAATAGGATTTTCTGTGGGCATCTACGCCCTGCTGATACTAATTGCGCCTAACGCACCAGACAAAATAACGCTGGCATTAGCTGCAAAAAGACAGTTTGTATTACGGCGAGTTTTCTCGTAAAAAGGTAGAAAAAGGTGCCGGAGGGATTATTTTTTAACCTCCTCCTTCTTTGGCCTCCCTCTAAATGGCTGTCCCAATATAACACCATATTTTTCTTCTATCTGAATCCTAAAATGATCATCACCAACTGGCTGACAATACTCACTCGCATTTTGTATCAAATGCACATCATAATCGGACAGCCGGTCTTTAAATAATCCTCGATAGGCACAACTTCTTACCTCGGCATCAATACCTAATTTCAGGTATTGATCGTGTGATACCAGATCACTTGACCATTTGTATTCTTCAGGCTTATTTACCATGCCAGCAACCACCTGGTTCAGTTCTATACATCGACAACAGGTAAGAAAATACCGATTACTTTGAATCAAGCTAGATTTATGCCTGCCTTCCCATATCGTACCAGTGCGCTTATATGTCTTATTGAAGCAATAAGCATAGCGGCTACCAATGACACTCATTGCACGAGAGATCGATTCAGGGTTTTCAGGCGTAACCAGAAAATGGATATAATTAGTCATCAAACATTACGCATGCACTGCTATTTGGTAACGTTTTGAGCACTCTTTCCACAGTTGAAGGTAATACTAGTAGTTTTCTGGCTCAACAAAACAAACTTCGCGATTATTACCACGTTGTACGAGGTGGTACGGAAGACCCGCAAGATACATCCTTTTACGTCTAGGCATAACAACTCCTTTGCTACTTTATAATGTCGGATACGGTCTATTGCCAAATTAGTGACTGGTCAAAAAATAGTCCCTCCGGCACCTTTATTAATCGACCGTTTATCGATTACCACTGCCTATAACTTGATTAAACTTGATTTATTATATGGAATCACTATACTTAGCACCGCATGAAAAAGACTCTCAATATCAATGCAGTTCGAGAAGCTCTGACTGAAAAAGGACTAACTCAGAAAGATCTAGCAAACAGTATCGGCGTGGCACCACAAGCTGTTACTAACTGGATGAAAGAGAAGGGCTTTCCAAGACCCGCCGCATTACTGAAACTTGCAACCACCCTACAGTTAAACTTTAAAGAACTAGTCTTAACTTCTGACGAAGATAGTCCTGTTGTAGCATTCCGAAAAAAGGCTGGTACAAAAACTACCGAGAAACATCTAGCAAAGGCTGACAGTATCGGCAAATTGCTCAAACCTCTTGTTCCATACCTTAATGAAGTAAAAGCGCTTCGTACATTAATTACTTCGCCCTCTACTGACTACGAAAAAATTCAGGTTGCTGCGTCTCAAACTAGAGAACGACTAGGTATTGGTGAAAATGCTGTACTAGAATACGAGCATCTAATAGGCGAATTTAAGAACTGTGGCGCCATACTAGTACCTGTGCTTTGGGGAATTAGGGGCAATCATGAAAATGCTTTACACATTCGACTTCCAAAAGAAGATGTAACATTTATTTTCTTGAATCTAGAAACGCGATTAGAAGATTTCAAATTTTGGATGGCTCATGAACTAGCTCATGTTTACACACCTATCCTTTGTGGTACAAATGAAGGTGAAGACTTTGCTGATGCATTAGCTGCTGCATTACTTTTCCCAAGAAGTTGTGCAGAAATTGCTTATCGTGAGTTGTCACAAGCAACAAGAACCACTGAAGCTAGTAAATTGCAGCAGTATGCTGCTGCGTACCAAATATCACTTAACACGGTGTATCAACAGGTAAATGCCTATGCTAAATCTGTAGGGTGTCCCATCCTAAGAACTGCCGAAAAAACTATTCATGCGATCAGAAACACTAATTGTGGCTCTCTAGTCAGTGAAGCGTTATTTGATCCAGTTCCACCTGAACCAAAACTTTACATTTCTGCTTGTGAGCACGCCTTCCAATCAGATTTTTTCAATGCATTAACTCGTATGATTCATGAAAATGGCACTAGCTCATCTTATATTCAGCAAGTGTTAGACACATCTATGCAGGACGCTTACGCAATTCATGAAGGGCTTAGCCATTGACACTTGTTTTACTGGATACCAACACATACCTTAGGCTTGCAAAACGTATAAAACCCATGCTGGGTGTTAAGTTTGGCCAAAAAGATTATGTCCTCACCATATTAAAAGACGTTGAAGATGAGGTTCATAAAAGCTCAAAACTTCAATTTCTTTACCCTTGGTTTGAGCAATCAGATTTAACTGAAGAACGCATTTCAAAACGTGTACGACTAACCCCTAGCGAAAAAAAACAAGTTCTAGCTGCTACTAGTATCTTGAGAGAACATGTTCTTAGTGATGCTTCACGCTACACCTCGCAAGGTCGCTCACCACCCGGACCTACGGACTGTTATATCCTAGCTTTTGGACAGATTCGATCAGCAATAGTAGCAACTGACGACCTTGGAATGCATCTTCTAGCTAAAGATTTTGGCTTACCAATATGGCATGGCCATGAATTGCTAAAAAAGATGCTGACTGCAAAGTTAATTGGTAATGCACTAGTAAAAGAAATATATGAAGCACTAGAAAACAACTCAGACCTTACGCTGACTTGGAAAAAAGCAAAGCATACAGCCTTTAAAAAGATATTTGGACCTTTACGATAACATTACTTTTCAACCAATATTAAACTGGTAAGTGTTAAAAACTAATTGTAACTATTAAATAAGACATCAATAACAACTCGTGTAAAACACATACTTCGAACACACTAGTGGTAAGGAAACTGGTATAGATATGGCTATTAAGCACCTACACATAGCGGTTTACACGGGGTTGACGACACGGCCGCCGGCCTCATAATCAGCAGGTTGAATGTTCAAGGCCTTCCAGACACAGCATTTTTACAACGCAATACTCAGCACCTGTAAATTATTATAAAATAATTAAGGGGCTGTCCTAGATAACTAAAATTATCTAGGATGGTTGAATGCGAAAAAGTAGGTTAAGTAAGTATAAACAAAGTCGTCTAGTTGAG
>JAESSQ010000045.1 GCA_016764035.1 Gammaproteobacteria bacterium | reverse complement strand
ATCAAAAACAAGATTGATCCCGGCGAAGCGGCTACAAAAGATTTGTATGACCTGCCACCAGAAGAAGAAGCACTTATTCCTCAGGTAGCTACATCTTTTGACGAAGCACTGGCAGCTCTTGATGCAGACCGCGCTTTCTTAACCGAAGGTGGTGTATTTGATGACGACATGATTGATGGCTTCATCGAACTGAAGAGTGCTGAGGTTCAACGTTTGCGTATGTCTACTCACCCATGTGAGTTCGATATGTACTACAGCGTTTAATTTAACAAAAACGCTATACCTCTAAAAGCCCCGTACCTGGTACGGGGCTTTTTTATTACCATGGCGCTTAAAATACGTTAGCAGCAATAATTGCATGTATACTCAATGGACAGCTACGTGAGGATACATTCCATTATGCAGTATACGAACAATTTGAAACGGTTTCTCATTAGAAAGCTTCTAATACTCTGCTTATTAACGCCTGCACTTTTATGTCTAAGCGTCGCCAATGCTGGATTATATAAAGGTCAGGACGCCGAAGGCAATACCGCCTACTCAGACACTCCTTTTCGCAACGCGAAAGAAATCACACCACCAAACATAAGCGTTGTTGACGCGCCAAACGTACCCGTCAAAGCTAACGTCGTCGAAGAAAAAGACGTTGTCACCGAAACTAAATATACAAAATTTAAAATTATCGCGCCAAAAAATAATGCCACCATCTGGAATGAACCTCAGCTAACTGTATCATTACAGCTCAAGCCAGATCTCGATATTGCTAGTGGTCACAACGTCTGGCTTATCATGGATGGCAAACCGTTGATTAAAAACCAGCGCAGCTTAAAACTACAAATTGGTCGCGCCGACAGAGGTTCACACACAATAAAAGCCCAGATACGAAATAAGAAGGGGAAAGTCATCCGCAGCAGCAAAACTATCTCTATACATATTAAAAATACGGTTGTTCAAAGAACGGTACCTAATTAATGCCAACCGTAGTGCCTGCTTCCCCAAGATAAACACATAACGACGTCACGCCCAACAATAGCCTCACAATAAATTAACCACTATTTACTGGCTTTGCACCACAATGGTGCGGTACAATCACAAATGCTTGTTACATTGTTGGCGACAAGAAATTAGCATGTCTAACCACATGAAATACATAATAATAAACAAAACGCTCCTCTTAATACAACTGGTTCGTTTTTTGCATTAGGGTCTTCATGGTCGCTTCAGAGTACAACTCACCACAAACTATTATCGACAACATGCATTCTGCAATAATTGTTATTGGCCAGGATTTACAAATTTTCTGCATGAACCCCGCCGCAGAAATGTTGTTTCATATAAGTAATTCACGCGCAGTTAAAAAAAATATTCGTCAACTGGTTCACGAAGAACACGATTTTTTTAACCGCCTGGAAAAATCATTAATTTCTGCGCACCCTTATACGGTATATGAAGACAAGTTAGGTTTACATCACCATGAAACCATCGATGTCGATTATTCTGTTTCTCCGCTGCAATACAAAAGTGAAGGCAACTTTTTGTTACTGGAATTTTTCCGTTTGAAGGCAAGCCCAAGTAATACTAACGAAGATAGTGTTCTGCATCAATATGAAGCCAGTAAAAGTTTATTACGCGGACTCGCTCATGAGATAAAAAATCCTCTTGGCGGTATTCGTGGCGCAGCACAGTTACTCGAAAGGGAAATGGGCGAGACAAAAAATGATGACAATAAACAATTAACGCAAATTATTATCAACGAAACCGACCGTCTAAAAAACTTACTCGACCGCATGGTTGGACCAAAGGATATTCCTACTAAAAGTGAAGTGAATATTCACAAAATACTGGAACATGTTCGCCACTTAGTACAGGCAGAAAATGAACAGATTACATTTACAGCTGACTACGACCCGAGCATTCCAGAGCTGTATGCCGATGAAGCAATGATGATACAAGTGATATTAAATATTACACGCAACGCTGTCATTGCTATCGACACTGAACGCACACAAGGTGAAGTCAATTTCAAAACAAGGACACAACGTAACTGCAAGATCGGTACCATAACTTACCCATTAGTCGCAAGAATTGACATCCGTGACAATGGCAGCGGTGTTGCACCAGAGATACAGAAAAAAATATTTATGCCGATGATTACAGGCCGCGCTGATGGAACCGGACTTGGTCTGTCCATCGCACAATCATTGGCGCATCAACATAACGGCTTAATTGAATTTATTAGCGAACCTGGGGAAACAATTTTTACGACATTGCTACCTATTAATATTCACAACAAACAAAATACTGGAGTTAGCTAATGGACGCACAAAGCCACATATGGATTATTGATGATGATGACTCCATACGCTGGGTCTTACAAAAAGCACTAGAATCAGCTGGCTTTATCGTGACCAGCTTCGATAACGCTAATACTATCCTTACAATATTAAAACAAAGCCAACCCGATGCCATCATAACGGATGTGCGCATGCCCGGTATCGACGGGCTCGAATTACTGTCTAAACTTTCAACGCAATATCCTGATCTACCCGTTATTATCATGACCGCACACACAGACCTGGATAGTGCTGTTTCTGCATACAAAGGCGGCGCTTTCGAATATTTACCAAAACCGTTTGATATCGACGACGCTGTCGACGTCGCGCAACGTGCATGCCATAAAAAACAAAACAATGGGCATTCATTGTCATCACATGAAACGGGCCCTGAAATCATAGGTGCTGCGCCAGCTATGCAAGAAGTCTTTCGCACGATTGGTCGTTTATCAAAAACAATTATCAACGTTTTAATTACTGGCGAATCGGGTACAGGTAAAGAACTGGTTGCGCTTTCACTGCACAAGCACAGTCCGCGAGCCGACAAAGAATTTATAGCACTCAATACCGCCGCCATTCCTAAAGAATTATTAGAATCAGAATTATTCGGCCATGAGAAGGGCGCCTTTACCGGTGCGCAAGCACGTCGTAAAGGCCGTTTCGAACAAGCGGATGGTGGCACTTTATTTCTCGATGAGATTGGTGACATGCCATCGGAGTTACAGACACGTTTATTACGCGTACTCGCTGAGGGCGTTTTCTACCGTGTTGGCGGTCATACTCCCATTAAAGTTAATGTTCGCGTGATTGCTGCAACCCATCAAAATCTTGAGCAACATGTTAAAAAAGGCCTGTTTCGTGAAGATCTATTTCATCGTTTAAATGTTATACGTATACAGTTACCTGCCTTACGCGAACGCAGGGAAGATATTCCTGCCCTGTTAACCTTGTTTTTACAAAGAGCATTAAAAGAACTGGCCAGGAATGACAATGACGTTCTACCTAAAACCATTGATCAAGACACCATGAAGTATCTTTCATCGCTTAATTGGCCAGGCAATGTTCGTCAATTAGAAAATACCTGCCACTGGTT
>JAESSQ010000044.1 GCA_016764035.1 Gammaproteobacteria bacterium | reverse complement strand
GATCGTATTTTAGTTATAGCTCAAGCACTTAGAGCGGGAATATCACAGCAGGAAGTAGTTGGGATAACTCAATATGACCCTTGGTTTGTCGAGCAAATATCCGAGATTATTGAGTTGGAAAATAATGTAAAAGAAAATGGAATTCCAACAAATAAAGAAGATTTATTTGCGTTAAAGAGGGACCAGCATAGTTTGTGTTGGTCTTTTTTCTCATACTGAATAATATTGATACGTGATAAGAGAGCTTTGTACGAAGCTCTCGATAAATGTTTTATAATGGAAAAATGATGAACATTATTGAAAAAACAGATGACGAGATATTAGAACTGGCGCATCCGATGTGGGCTGACCTTGTTAAATTTTCCAATGAAGAAAATTACGGCGCATTCACCCGACATTTTTCAGCGTCTATGATGATGGGTGCAAACGAGATAGAGATGGGCAAACAATTCGCCAGGAGCACGTTAACAAAAAACCTGTCTGAAGATTATGAATACCTCGGTATGATACGTCGTGGTGAGCATGTAACGGTGCTTTATAAACAGAGAAATACTGAGAAAAAAGGTGAGTGGCTTGGCAGACTGGTTTTGGGTTATGAAAAGGATAACGTGAAAATATTTGGTGCTACGTTATTTTAATATTGGCTCTTTTAATAGGTCGTTCTAGTTATGTCAGAAACAATAGAAAACGAAAAATTTGTTGAATTAAATTATAAAGTCGTCGATGTGAAAACCGACGATATACTCGTCACCATCGACTACCCACTGGGTTATGTTCATGGCGTCAATGATGTTTTGTCTGAACAGGTGACCAAAGAACTGGCCGGAAAAATGGTCGGCGATATCATCGAAGTACCGATTGACACTGAACGATTATATGGTGAGAGAGACGAATCGCTGGTGTTTACCGATAACATTGAAAATGTACCGAAAGAATACCGAGAAATTGGTCTGACCATCACTACGGAAAATGAAAAAGGCGAACCCAAAAACTTTATCGTCACTCGCTTCGATGATAAAACCTTAACCGTCGATGGTAATAACCCGCTTTGCGGTAGAGACGTTGTTTTCACGTTGGAAGTTTTGACCATTCGTGACGCTACTGATGAAGAAGTCGACCTTGGTGGTGCCGTTGGCGCCAATCCAGATATTAATGAAATCCTTCAATGAGATTCTCCAATGAAGCTCTCCAATAACTACATTTTTTACCCAGGCAATAATGAGCTGGTAAAAGCCATCGAGTACTATAAGGGTTTACTGGCTGATAAGGGTATTATTGATGATGCGCCTGATAACAGCATTGCTGTACAGGATAACTTTTTATATACGCGTGGTAATTTTGAGCAGCAGCGTTTTAATACTAGTATTCTTGAGCCTGCGCGTGAGGCATTTGAGTCAATACTGTCTGAGATGTCACGTCAGCAATCACCATTAAATTGGGCAGCGATACAAAATAGTCTGGGTAATATACTGGCTGCGCTTGGCCAGCAACGAATGGATGTAGCGCTATATGAAAAGGCTATCACTGCGTTTAATCTTGCACTGGAAGAATTCAAGCAGCAAGACTCGCCATTAAACTGGGCGACAGCTCAATATAATCTAGGCACAGCAGCGCAGGCACTGGGCAGGCAACAAGATGATTCAAAACTGTTGAAAATATCCATTGATGCCTACACCAATACTCTACTTGAATGGACACAAGATCAAGCTCCTGAACTATGGGCAACAACCATGTTCCAGTTGGGTACCAGTTTTTATGCGCACGGTAAATTATTAAAAGGCAATCGTACTTTTCAAAAGTCCGTTGTCGCTTTTAAAAATGCGCTGGTTCGATTTGATGCGGACAATTATGCACTTGCCCTGTCTGCTACGCATAATAGTCGCGGTGTCGTATTACAACATTTAGCTGAGTCAGAGGAAAATTCCGCACGCATGGAAGAAGCGATAAGGTCATACGAAATCGCATTGTTAGTCGCGCAAGAACAACAACTGCCTATTCATCTAGCCGTAATGATTAAAGTGAACATAGCGACTGCGCGCGGCGTGCTGGCTGAGTTAACCAATGATTCGGCTATTGCGGAAGAATCTGCAGATGACTTTGAACTGATTCTTGAGTTATTTAGCAGCGTCTTACAACCCTTGTGTTTAAAACACTGCGAAGCGCAGTTAATCAGAATGACATCATTGTTGAACACAGCCGCTTAGTATGAGTGGTAAATGTATTTTTTGTAAGTTAAGGGATGAAAGGATTCTTGATGAAGGTGAATTCACCATAACCTTCATAGATACATACCCCGCAACCCCGGGCCATACATTGATTGTTCCGAAGCGGCATTTTGCCTCTTTTTTCGAAGCGACAGAAGACGAGTTACTGGCTATCGGTAAGGCCATTCAAAAAGCTAAAGTCACTTTAGACAAAGAGTTCAGCCCAGATGGTTACAACATTGGGATCAATGTTGGCGAAGCAGCCGGGCAGAGTGTTCAACATCTACATGTGCATGTAATGCCAAGATACAAAGGTGATGTTGAAAATCCGAAAGGAGGCGTACGCTGGATTTTAAAGAACAAGGCTAACTATTAGCAAAATGAATAGTTATCTTTAATCGTTGCCGCTTGAACTAGATCTGATATGCCGATTGTGATTTACGCTAACAGACCTTAACGTCTCAAATCCTAACATGAGCGGACATTCTAGATAAGGTGCTGGTAGCGAACAACCGGCCAACAACGGATTGTCATCGGACTCAAAAGGAATAGTCACTATCAATTATAAGCGAACTTCGAGTTTTTACTCCGACCCCAAATTTTCTGTAAGTAGAAATGAAATTAATGTTCTTTACCCTTTTCTGATAAGGTGCCCGCATGAAAAAATCAACTTTACACTTAGGCATATACGCCATACTTATTTACTCACTACTTTTATCAGGTTGTGGCATGCAAAGCATTCCAACTGCACTCAACGACGTTGAGGCCGCATGGTCAGAAGTACTCAACCAGTATAAACGTCGCTCTGACCTGATTCCTAATCTGGTCAATATCGTTAAGGGTTCAGCCGCGCATGAAAAAGAAACACTCACTGCAGTAGTAGAGGCTCGTGCACAAGCCACTCAAACACAGGTGAGCGCCGATCAACTCACGCCCGAAACCCTAAGCAAGTTTTCTAAGGCACAGGCAGGGCTGGGCTCTGCTTTATCTCGATTAATGGTGGTTGTTGAGCGGTACCCCGACCTCAAGGCAAACCAAAATTTTCGTGATCTTCAAGTGCAGCTTGAGGGTACAGAAAACCGCATTACGGTGGCCAGAAATCGTTATATTCAATCCATTAAGGCGTTTAACAATCTGGTGACGGTGCCACCTACTTCCTGGTACAACGCCCTCTTCTTGAATCATGAGAAAAAACCTCAGTTCGCTGTTGAAAACGAAGCGGCGGTTAAGCAAGCACCACAAATTAACTTTTAATGTTTTCTAGAGTCTTACTTCTACTGAGCTTGCTGGGCGCCCTATGGGCAAGCCCAGTATTGGCTCTCGATGTGCCTAAACACACTGGCCCGGTGGTTGATCTTGCCGGGGTGTTAAGTCGTGGCGATCAGGCAAAAATCGCCGCCAGCTTGTTACAGTTCCAGAAAACTTACGGCCCGCAACTACAAGTGCTTGTCATACCCTCACTGGAAGATGAATCCTTAGAAGGCTATTCCATAAAGGTTGTTGATAAATGGAAGCTCGGCGCCAAGGGCAAGGATGACGGCGTGCTCCTGTTAGTGGCGACCGAAAACCGTAAAGTACGCATAGAAGTCGGCCGCGGCCTTGAAGGTGATATTCCCGATGCTATTGCCGGGCGCATTATTCGCACCGGTATTCTGCCTTTTTTCAAACAGGGACAAACCGGCGCTGGCATACTGGTAGGCCTTGGCATGATTGCCGAGAATGTTGGCGGCAAATTAGAAAACGTTCCAGCCCCTCGCCTGCGTAAAGCAGAACGCAAGCAAGGTGGCCTTGGCTATCTGCTGTTTATCGGCATGTTTTTAATTGCCCCCCTATTCGGACGCGGGCGAAGAAGACGAGGCGGCGTTGGCACTGCCCTGCTAAGCGGATTACTTATGGGGGCGGCCATGAGTGGCGGCCGCGGTGGTTTTGGTGGAGGCGGCTTTGGCGGTGGTGGTGGTGGCGGTTTTTCTGGCGGCGGCGCAAGCGGAAGCTGGTAGGAGTAAGGTTTAGATGATTGAAATAACACAAGCCGAACGCGACAAAGTGTCACAGGCCGTACTCGAAGCTG
>JAESSQ010000043.1 GCA_016764035.1 Gammaproteobacteria bacterium | reverse complement strand
GGTCGAGTTCTAGTATCCAGCCCGCCACGTTGTCGAGAAAGTACCTATCATGTGTTACTGCGACGACTGTGCCGCTAAATTCTTTTAGGAAACGTTCCAACCAGGCAACAGACTCTGCGTCGAGATGATTGGTCGGCTCATCGAGGATAAGCATGTCAGGTGCAGATAAAAGCAGTCGGCATAAAGCTACACGGCGGCGTTCACCACCAGAGAGTGTGCTTACATCCGCATCCCATGGTGGTAGGCGCAAAGCATCTGCAGCAATTTCTAATTTGTTATCCAAATTATGTGCGTCGGCGGCCTGAATTATGTTTTCAAGTTTTGCTTGCTCGCTGGCTAAAGCATCAAAATCAGCGTCGGCTTCAGCGTAGGCCGCGTAGACTTCATCGAGCCGTTTTTGCGTATCGATTATTACACTTAAGCCTTCTTCTACATTGCCACGTACGTCTTTTGATTCATTAAGCTGAGGTTCCTGCGGCAAGTAGCCTATGCGCAGGTTAGCGGCAGGTCGAGCTTCGCCTATGTAGTCTTCATCGATGCCAGCCATGATGCGAAGCAGGGTTGATTTGCCTGAGCCGTTGTAACCTAAGACGCCAATTTTTGCGCCAGGAAAAAAATTTAAACTAATGTCTTCAAGAATAACTTTTTTAGGAGGAACGACTTTGCCAACGCCGTTCATGGTGAATACATATTGCGCCATAGCTGAACAAGTAAGTGATTATACGTGTAGGGATTATATGCATAGGCGGTTTGTGACGGTCAAGTAGTTTTATACTCACTGCTATATTGTCAACATTATTTCGTATAGAAAGTCTGTTACTATTCTTGTCTTAAAAAATATTACTAACTTGAAGAGATAGCTATGAAATTAAAATTATTATTAATCACGCTTTTTTTAGTCGCTAGTTCAGTTGCTAATGCTGTTGATTACGGCAAGCTTGCTGATTCAGTTGATAAAGACAAAGCAACCGACGCTGTTGATACCGATAAGCTTAAAGGTTCAGTAAGTTCAGATGGCGTAGATTACAAAGCAGCAGCAGATTCAGTTGATAAAGAGAAAGCTAAAGAAGCTGTCGATGTTGATAAAGCACGCGGTGCTTTGGGTTATTAAAACGTAGATATTAATAAAGGTGTTCTAAAATACTAATAGCTTGTTTCCGTTTAACCACGGGAGCAAGCTATCTTTTTGATTGTTATACAATTAGTAATATGCGTTTGTTTTCATCAAGCGTATCTCTTGATAGCTGCAAATATTTAATAGTTATTAATTGCTTTCCTCCGTGTTATTTTCATTTGATTTTATAGCCGTTTATTGTGTTTTAGACTAGCCAATAAATCGTCCTCATTTTGTAGAAATATCAGTAAGTTAACTGTACAGTTATGTCGCTTATTTGTTAAGATTGCGGCGATTTTAAATTAATGCGTGCCTGTATATTGGTACGCTAGATGCCTGGGAGCGTTGAATGTTTTCTAAAGATGTAAAAATTGAAGGTTATGATGAAGCTTTATGGTCTGCTATGCAGCATGAGGTAACTCGTCAAGAAAAACATATCGAACTCATCGCTTCCGAAAATTATGCTAGCCCGCGCGTTTTGCAGGCACAGGGTTCGTTGCTGACCAACAAGTATGCCGAAGGATACCCAACACGTCGTTATTATGGTGGCTGTGTAAATGTTGATGTAGCCGAGCAACTGGCTATCGATCGTATAAAGCAATTGTTCGGTGCTGAATATGCCAATGTTCAACCTCATTCTGGTTCACAGGCGAATGCTGCTGTTTATATGACGCTATGTGAACCTGGTGATACCATTCTTGGTATGTCACTTGCTGATGGCGGTCATCTTACACATGGTTCACATGTTAGTTTCTCCGGTAAAATATACAATGCTGTTCAATATGGTCTTGATTATGCAACAGGCCTTGTTGATTATGATCAAGTTCAGCGATTAGCTGATGAACACCAACCGAAAATGATTGTTGCAGGTTTTTCAGCCTATTCACAAGTGATGGATTGGGATCGGTTTCGTGAAATAGCCGATTCTTGTGGGGCTTATTTGTTTGTTGATATGGCACACGTTGCGGGTTTAATTGCTGTTGGTTTGTATCCTAATCCTGTTGGTGTGGCTGATGTAGTTACTTCGACCACGCACAAAACATTACGCGGTCCGCGTGGCGGAATCATTCTTGCTGGTGAAAAATCTGTGCTCAAAAATGGCGACATCGCGAAAAAATTAAACTCTGCAATTTTCCCTGGTACGCAGGGTGGTCCATTGATGCATGTTATCGCTGCTAAAGCCGTTGCGTTTAAAGAAGCCCTTGAGCCCGGGTTTAAAACTTATCAACAGCAGGTTATTGTGAATGCGCAGGCGATGGCAAAAGTTGTGCTTGATCGTGGTTACAATGTGGTTTCGGGTGGTACTGAAAATCATCTTTTCCTGTGGGACCTTACGCCAAAAAGTTTAACCGGAAAAGTGGCTGAAGCTGAACTTGGTAAAGCGCATATTACGGTTAATAAAAATGCCGTGCCCAATGATCCGCAATCGCCTTTTGTTACCAGTGGTATTCGCGTGGGCACACCAGCTATGACGACACGTGGTTTTTCTGAACAGGATGCATTGGATTTAGCAAGCTGGATGTGTGACATTATTGATAGCATAACAAACGATAAGGCTGATACAGCAATTGTTGATAGTGTTCGAGAAAAGGTGACCGCAATTTGTAAGCGATTACCTGTTTATGAAGCATAATACGTAAATATAGTTAGTAGACGCAAGGGTCTTAAATAATAATGCATTGTCCATTTTGTTCAGCACCAGATACACGCGTTGTCGATTCGCGACTGTCTACCGATGGCGACCAGGTGCGACGGCGACGAGAATGCGCATCATGTAATGAGCGCTTTACTACGTATGAAAGTGCTGAATTAAATATGCCACGTATCGTTAAACAAGATGGCAGTCGCATGCCTTTCAGAGAAGAAAAGCTGGTCGCTGGCGTTATGCGAGCATTAGAAAAAAGACCTGTCAGCACTGAACAAATTGATGCGGCGCTGAATAATATCAAACATCAGTTATTGGCGGCTGGTGAGCGAGAAATAAGTTCTGAAAAAATAGGCAACCTTGTCATGGAAGCATTGCTGACCTTGGATCAGGTGGCTTATATTCGTTTTGCATCGGTGTATCTAGACTTTAGTGACATGAATGCTTTTCGCGATGCTATAGAAAAAATCGAACAGATCAAAGCTACTAAAAAACGTTAACCAGTCTCATCTACGGTATCCAGTAAAACCTCTATTGCGATATGAGCAAGCCATTATGACAAGCAGCATTGAATATATGCAACATGCAATACGGCTTGCAAAAAAAGGTTTGTATACAACAGATCCTAATCCAGCCGTCGGTTGTGTTGTTGTTAAACACAATGAAATTGTTGGTGAGGGTTGGCATCAAGTAGCTGGTCAGGCACATGCTGAGGTACTTGCATTAAAGCAAGCGGGTTTAGCTGCTCAAGGTGCCATCGTGTTTGTTACTTTAGAGCCATGCTGTCATACCGGAAAAACGCCACCGTGTGCTGATGCGCTGATAAATGCCGGTGTAAAAAAAGTTGTTATCGCCATGAAAGACCCTAATCCCCTGGTTGCGGGTAAGGGTCTAAAAAAGTTACAGGACGCCGGAATAGTCGTCGAAACAGGTTTGCTGGAGACACAGGCACGCGCATTAAACCCTGGGTTTATTAAACGTATGGAACAGGGGCGGCCATATGTTCGTATAAAACTGGCCATGAGTCTTGATGGACGTACCGCGATGGCTTCGGGTGAGAGTAAGTGGATAAGCAGTGAAGCTTCACGTTTTGATGTACAACGTCTACGTGCTGCCAGCTCGGCAATATTAACGGGTATAGAAACGGTGTTAACAGATGACCCGTCGATGAATGTCAGGATATCAGCGGATGAGTTAAGTCTTGATGTTTGTGATGGGCCGTTACGTCAACCAAAACGTATCGTCTTAGATAGCAAATTTAGAATACCTAAAGCAGTAAAAATATCATCTTTGGACGGAGAGTGCATCGTATATACCACAATGCATGTTGATAATAAGGATGACTATCCCTTTATAATTGAGGATGGCTGTACTCAGGGTAGTGGGCAAGATGCTAGAATAGATCTTTCGTTGTTAATGCAAAATCTGGCAGAAAAAGAAATTAATCTGCTGCACGTAGAAGCTGGATCAGTTTTATGTGGTGCTCTTTTAAAAAATGGCCTCGTTGATGAAATCATTATCTATATGGCACCACATGTAATGGGTGATAAGGCAAAAGGTTTGTTTCATTTACCTGAGCTAGAAATGATGAAAGACAGGATATCACTAACAATAAACGATGTGAGAATGATAGGAAATGATATTCGTATTTCAGCAAAACCTGTGCACATAAATTAGATGTGTTTTGCTCAAAGTTGTTTTTATTAAGTGTAACTAGCCCAGGTTATTGAATATATGTCTGAAACAAGAGGTTGTTTATGTCTACAGTAGTTGTTGTAAAAAAAGCCGGTAAAGTCTGCATAGCAGCTGATAGTCTGACAAGTTTTGGCGATCTAAAGCTCTCTTCTGAGTACGATGCTGCGCACGATAAAATACTACAGCACAATGAAAACTACCTGGGTATCGTTGGCAGTGCTGCACACCAATTAGTGCTTGAAAGTCTGCTCGCCAGTAAAAAAATTGTTGAAAAAAAACTGGAGGTTGATTTATCTTCACGTCTTTCTATCTTTGAAACATTTCGAACATTACATCCGATTTTAAAAGAAAAATATTTTTTAAATGCGAAAGATGAAGATGATGATCCGTATGAGTCAACCCAGATTGATGCGTTAATCGCGAATCCATTTGGTATATTCGGTGTGCATTCTTTGCGCGAAGTAACCGAATACAAAAAATTCTGGGCGATTGGCTCGGGCGCAGAATATGCCTTAGGTGCAATGTTTGCTGTTTACGATAAAAACACCACAGCAGAAGATATAGCTAACGTAGGCGTAGCGGCCGGTGCTGAATTTAATAATGCGTCATCGATGCCATTGTCTTCATACCAACTCGATTTGCAGTAACAAATATTAATTAAACAATAAATAAAGTACATAGATAAATATAGCGCTCATGTTTACAGGAATAATAGAAGCCGTTGGCGGCATTAAAGATATCGAAGCAGTTGGTGGTGACATGAGGTTATCTGTCGCTACCAACGCGTTAGATATGAGCGATGTAAAGCTTGGTGACAGTATTGCCGTTAACGGTGTTTGTTTAACAGCGATTGCATTTGATGAAAATCATTTTGTCGCTGATGTTTCAAACGAAACCATTGCTTTGACCAGTTTGAAAGATATTGCTGTTGGTAGTGAAGTAAATCTTGAAAAAGCATTGCTACCAACGACACGCTTAGGTGGGCATTTAGTAAGTGGCCATGTTGATGGTTTAGGAGAAGTGGTTTCGATTAAACACGAGTCACGTTCGATATGCATCGTTATTCGCGCGCCTAAAGAACTAAGCCATTACATTGCAATGAAAGGTTCTATCTGTATCGATGGAATAAGTTTGACGGTAAACAAGATTGTTAATGCTGACTTTGAAATAAACATTGTGCCGCACACGCAACAACAGACCATAATTAAAAATTATAAAGTATCTACAAAAGTTAACCTGGAAGTTGACCTTATTGCACGTTACCTGGAAAGATTGCTGATGAAACAGGAAGAAATCAGCGATGCAGGCATTACATTGGAAACGCTGGCTAAAGCTGGATTTGTTAAATGATAGGCGACGTTTAGTCCCTATATTTTGGAATTGTAACTAATTATATTATGAAGCTGAACAGTACAGAAGAAATTATAGAAGATATTCGACGCGGCAAAATGGTTGTCATTATGGACGATGAAGATCGCGAAAATGAAGGCGACCTCTTGATGGCGTCGAGTGCTGTAACGGCCGATGATGTGAATTTTATGGCGCGTTATGGCCGTGGTTTAATTTGTGTTACCTTGACGCAGCAAAGGTGCCAACAATTAAATTTACCCTTAATGATAAATGGTGCCGACCTGATTAAAAGCACTAATTTCACCATGTCTATTGAAGCAGCAGAGGGTGTCACGACCGGTATCTCTGCCGCAGATAGAGCAGCGACTGTTTTGGCTGCGGTAAAGCCCGACGCTTCACCAAAAGATATTGTACAGCCGGGTCACATTTTTCCAATAATGGCTCAACCAGGTGGTGTGTTGACGCGTGCAGGACATACCAAAGCCGGTTGTGATTTAGCCGGTATGGCGGGTCTTGAACCCAGTGCTATGATTGTTGAAATTTTAAACGAAGACGGCACTATGGCACGCCGTCCAGATCTGGAAACGTTTGCAAAAGAACATGACCTAAAAATAGGTACCATCGAAGACTTAATTAGTTATCGATTAAAGAACGAAAAAACGGTCGAACGCATTTCAGAATGTGATTTTCCGACAGATTGTGGTGATTTCAAATTAATTGCATACCGTAATAATCTCGATTCGTTGATGCATTATGCATTGCTCAGTGTTGATGGTGAAATCAACCCTGAAGAAACGTTTACCGTTCGAGTACATATGAAAAGTATGCTTACGGATGCTTTCTTTTCTAAAGACACAAAATCATGGACGCTGACTAATGCTTTAGCCGAAGTCGCCAAAGCCAAGCAAGGTGTGGTGGTGGTGTTGAGTAGTGCAGACGAAAATGCTGCTATATTGCAATGGATGTTGGAACACTCTGATGGCGAGGGAGTCGATGTCATTAAAACAAAGCAACCCGTAAGTTTACGAACAGATGGCGTTGGTGCTCAAATTTTAATGGATTTGGGCGTAAAGAAAATGCGATTATTGACCACGCCTAAAGTTATCCATGGCTTATCTGGTTTTGGTCTTGAAGTAGTAGACTATATAACAGGTGAAAACGATTAACGATATTTTGAGAGACAGTTATGAGTGAGAGTAAAATAATTGAGGGAAGTCTGCAGTATACCGAAGGCTGCTTTGCCATAGTGGTTGCGCGCTTTAATGGTTACATTGTGGAAAGTTTATTAGCCGGCGCCATGGATACACTTATTCGACACGGTGTCCCGGCATCGGATATTACTATTGTAAGAGTGCCGGGTGCATTTGAGATGCCAGTTACGGTTCAGAGCCTTGCGCAGTCGGGTAACTATAGTGCAATTATTGCGTTGGGTGCGGTCATTCGTGGTTCAACACCGCATTTTGATATTGTGGCAAATGAATCAGCGAAAGGCTTATCGGCTATAGCGCTCGATCATGGTTTACCCGTTATCAATGGTATATTAACCACAGAAAATATTGAGCAAACCATTGAACGTGCAGGTACGAAAGCAGGTAATAAAGGTGCTGAAGCTGCAGCTGCAGCGATAGAAATGGTTAATGTTTTTAAGCAACTTAATTAACATGAATGGTAGCGCTGCTTAGTAAGCTGTAATTATGTCAGATTCATCAAAAATAGATTCAGAGAAAGTTCCGGTTTCAAAAGGGTTGGCTCGGGCCCGAGGTAAGTCGCGCCGCCTTGCCATGCAGGCAATATACCAATGGCAGATGACAGGTGATAGCATCACAGATATAAAGCAGCAGTTTTTCGATGATAACGATATGTCGAAACTTGATTCAGCTTTTTTTTCTGAAATGGTTAGTGGCGTTGCTTCTTCAATTAGCGAGCTTGATCCTTTTCTTGAGAAAAATATGTCGCGTAGCGTAGAATCTGTTGATCCTGTTGAGCGTTCAATTTTACGGTTAGCTACATACGAGTTCATTAACCGTCTTGACGTGCCGTATCGTGTTGTTTTGAATGAGGCTGTAAAAATCACTAAAGAATACTGTTCTGAAAACAGCCATACCTTTATTAATGCCGTTTTAGACAAAGTTGCAAAAGAAATAAGACATATTGAAGTACAATCCAATAAATCCTGATTGTTTCAAAACTTCCCTGGCTTTTTTATGAGTAATACTGAGTTCGACATCATAAAAAAGTACTTCACTTTTGACCATAACCGCGCTGACGTAAATTTTTCGATAGGCGATGATTGTGCAAGCGTTTCGGTTCCTCAAGGCAAACAATTATTGATTACCGCTGATACACTTATTTCAGGCGTGCATTTTCCAGAAAATACGGCTGCGGAAGATATTGCCTTTAAGGCTATTATGGTAAATCTTAGCGATTTGGCAGCAATGGGCGCAACGCCTGCATGGCTTACCCTGGCAATTACCTTACCCGAAATAAATGAAAATTGGTTACGGGCGTTTTCTAATCAATTAAAAACTATACTAACTGAATATAATATTGGCTTAATTGGTGGCGATACCACAAGAGGTTCGCTTTCAATAACTATTCAGGCGATGGGTTTTTGTGATACGGATAAAGTTTTACGTCGTAATCAAGCTGCAGTGGCCGACAAAATATATGTTACGGGTGATATTGGCGATGCCGCTATTGGCTTAAAAATTATTACTAATAATATTTGCGATGAAGCATTGTCTCCATGTGTTAAGAAACTTAATCGTCCTGAAGCCAGGATAAAATTTGCAGAAGAATTGGTCTCTTATTCTAAGTGCGCGATTGATGTGTCTGATGGTCTGGTTGCCGATCTTGCTCATATATTAGATGCTAGTCAATGTGGTGCACGCATTAACTTGTCCGATATTCGTTTGTCTTCTAGCGCAATATATTATTTTTCTCAGTATCAAAATAACGTCATTGATTGGCCTATGATGTTAACGCAAGGTGATGATTATGAATTATGCTTTACAGCAAGTGATGATAATGTTGCAGCGGTTAAAAATCTTGCCGAAAAACATCAATTAAAGATTAGTTGCATCGGTGAGATAACCGAGTCATGCGAGTTAGTATTTATCGACCCCAATGGCAAGATAGTAAATTTTCGTGACAATGGCTTTAAACATTTTTAAGCGATGAACATTAACTAATGCAGTATTTATGAAAATTAAGTTACGTAGCCATGTCTGATAAAAATAGAAAAATCCATCTGCATGAATTAAAAGACCCTGTCGTTTTTATTGCTATGGGCCTGGGTAGTGGTTTAATGCCTAAAGCCCCGGGTACTGCTGGTACATTATTAACTGTGCCCCTGGTCTTTTTTTTACAGCAACAATCTATGTTTGTGTATACGCTGGTCACCTTATTTGTTTTAGCAACCGGTTCCTGGGTGTGTGGCTATGCAGCCAGTAAACTTAAGGTACATGATCATTCAGGTATCGTCTATGATGAGGTCGCAGGTTTTTTAATCACCATGTCGATAGCACCTCACGGTTGGACCTGGATGATTGCTGGTTTTATACTTTTCCGTTTTTTCGATGCTGTTAAACCCTGGCCCATTTCATGGTTTGATAAAAACATTCATGGTGGTTTTGGAATAATGCTGGATGATGTCATTGCCGGGGTTTTTAGTCTATTCTGTTTATTATTGATTCAGCAATGGGTTTGATTTGAAAAGATGCGATCGTATATAATTGTGTTATTTGCACTGGCCGCTGCCGCTTTCGTGCAGACGGCTTTTGCCATAGAGCAGCTAGAAGTTCAGGGGTTATTCTCCAACAAAGCGGTACTGTCTGTTGACGGTAAACTGCATATTATAGCGGTTGGAAAAATTAGCCCTGAAGGGGTTAAAGTCGTATCAGTCAATCGTCAGGGTGCTGTTTTAGAAATCGACGGTAAACAAAAACAGTATGACCTCGGTAGTTCTGTCAGTACATCGTTCGTTAAGCGTAAATCTTATAAAGAAACTATCTATATAAATTCTGGAGGTATGTATCTGACTCACGGCAGTATCAATGGACGTTCGGTGCGTTTTTTAATTGATACAGGTGCGAGTGCGATAGCAATGAATACCGAACAGGCGAAACATTTGGGTATACGCTATGACAAGATAGGCATTCCGGCGAGTGTTAGTACCGCCTCAGGCTTTGAAAAAGCTTATCGTGTCCGTTTGAAGTCAGTGGTGGTCGGCAATATTACGGAAACGAATGTAGACGCATTAATCATTGACGGGAGTCATCCTGGGCCGATTTTATTGGGCATGACGTTTCTTGGGCGTTTGAGCATAGAGCATAGTGGTAATGCCATGACCTTAATGCAGAAGTAAATCGTCATGCAAAAATTTGTTAGTACCGCCTTAAGTATTCAATCTACGCGAGAATGGAAACCCCTTCATTCTCCAGAAAATTAATTAACGCAATCAAGGGTAAGCCAATCAGTGCATTCGGGTCATTGCCTTCAAATCGCTCAAACAGCGCAATACCTAAAGCTTCCGACTTAAAACTTCCCGCGCAATTATAGGGTTGTTCTTTGTGAAGGTAATTCTCAATCATTTCTGGCGATAAATGTTTAAAAACAACAGTGTAGGGTACGCAGCTGCTTTGAATTTTTCCACTATGGGTGTTGAGTAGGCAAAGCCCCGTTTGAAAAACAATGCTTTGTCCTGATGCTTCAGTCAGTTGCTTAAAGGCATTCTCAAAATTTCCAGGTTTGCTTAATTTTTCGCCATTTAATACGGCGCTTTGATCAGAGCCGATGATAAGTGAGTCAGGGTGACGATGTGCTATCGCCTGCGCTTTAGCGATGGCTAACCGAACGACCATGTCTTCAACAGGTTCTTTATTCAGCGGGGTTTCATCGATATCTGGTGAGTCACAGGAAAAATTAATATGTAAGCGTTCTAGTAGCGCTTTTCTGAATGGTGAGGTCGAACCAAGGATTAGTTTCATGGTTTTTTTTTGGTGTTTAAGGAAGTGACTGATTACGTTAAAATGATAGCTGACTATTTTATTATAAATCGATCGCAATTGCATAATTCATGGTTTTGGCGTTGGAACGGTGAAATAGAAGCTGTTGAAATATATAGAGAAATGCAAGAATATAATATACAGAATGTAGATTATGCTATAAAATGGGTCGATTATGCTGATGCAAATGTAAGTTTATGTTGCAAGAGACGATTAATTTTGTGCGCCAGGTTGAACGTAACCGGACCATCGAAGGTATTTATCCGGTAGCGAAGCTTGCGCGTTTAAGTGAGGCAATGTTTTCGAGTGAAGGTTTTGTAACAGCAAAACTAGAGTTTGGGCGATGCTTAGGTTTTTCGTGTTTAAAAGGTGAGGTTTCTGCGTCGATAATGGCAGAGTGCCAACGATGTTTACAACCTATAAAAACCGATTTGGTCGGTAAATTTAAATTTGCATTACTTAGTAGCGAAGAAGATTTTGATTTATTACCTGATGAACTTGAGCCATATTTAATAGAAGGTGATGAGCAGTCCGTTGTAGATTTAATTGAAGATGAGCTGTTATTAAGCTTACCCATGGTGATCATACATAAGAAACCTTGTTCAGATTTTATGAACGAACACGAAGCGTTATTGAAGGCAGAAAAAGAAGCAATGCATCCGTTTGCGGCTTTGAAAAACTTAAAGGGTAGTTTGAAAAATTAACCTACGTAGTAATTTAAAGTAATAACGATACGTTAAGTAATACCAATAAAGTTAATTAACGCAATTTTTGTGTTAATTAGTATTTGAAAATAATAGATTAGGAGATTTCCGTGGCAGTTCAAAAGAGTAGAAAATCACGTTCAAAACGTGGCATGCGTCGTTCACATGACGCACTTGTTGGTGCAACATTATCAGTTGATGCTACATCAGGTGAAACGCATCATCGTCATCATATAACCGCTGATGGTTATTATAAAGGACGTAAAGTCATTAATACTGGCGACACATTTGAAGATTAATCACTTCATTCATCAGTTTGTTATTTTATTATTGATGATAATCTAAAATATGGCGTCGAAACCTACGAAAACTATTGCGTTAGATGCGATGGGCGGCGACTTTGGACCTAAAGTCGTTATTCCCGCAGCAGTACATGTCGTTAAAAAGAATAAAGATATCCATATTATTCTTGTTGGTGATGAGGCGCGTCTGCGTGATTGTGCAACAACACTAAACATAGATCTTGATGAGCACTTTGAGATTCAGCATGCCTCACAAGTTGTAGAAATGCATGATGACCCTCGGCATGCTGTGCGCAAGAAAAAAGATTCCTCTATGCGTATAGCTATCGACATGGTTAAGCAAGGTCGTGCACAGGCTGTGGTGAGCGCTGGGAATACCGGTGCATTAATGGCGACTGCAAAGTTTGTTTTAAAAACACTGCCTGGTATTGAACGCCCTGCAATTTGCACAACGATTCCTTCTTATGGTGGTCATACACATATGTTGGATTTAGGTGCGAATGTCGATAGTAGTGCAGAGCAACTGTTTCAGTTTGCAGTAATGGGTTCGGTTTTGGCCGAAGCTGTTGATAGTGTGCATAAGCCAAAAGTGGGGTTATTAAATATTGGCTCTGAGGACAGTAAAGGTAATGCACAGGTTAAGGCAGCCAATAAATTATTACAAAATGGTTCATTTAATTATATCGGTTATGTAGAAGGTGATGATATTAATACCGATAAAGTTGATGTGGTGGTCTGTGATGGTTTTGTCGGTAATGTTTCTTTAAAAACAATGGAAGGCGTGGCAAAAATGATAGCCACTTTGATGCGAGAAGAATTCAAAAATTCCATCTTTAGTATGCTGGCTGGGTTAGTTGCCATGCCTGTACTTAAACGATTTAAAAAACGTGTTGATCCTCGCACGTACAATGGCGCCTCCATGTTAGGTCTCACTGGTATCGTTATTAAAAGTCACGGCAGTGCTGATGTGCTAAGTTATGCTAATGCAATACAAATTGCATTACTGGAAGTAGAAAAATCGGTACCTGAACATATCCGAGAATGTATGAACACTTTAACTACCAGTACAGAGGAAAGTTCAGAAAAGGCTGTGACGGAGAATATCGCATGACGTATGCCAGAATAGCAGGTACAGGCAGTTTCTTACCTGAAAGAATAATGACCAATGCAGAAATTGAAACAATGGTCGATACAACGGATGAGTGGATACGTTCTCGAACAGGTATCGAACAACGTCATATTGCTGCCGAAGGCGAATACAGGTAGATTTAGCTGAAAAAGCAGCAATTAAGGCTATGGAAGCTGCTGGAAAAACCAAAGATGATATTGATTTAATTATTGTAGCAACGACGACTGCAGATCGTGTGTTTCCAAGTACGGCTTGTCTGCTACAAAAACGTTTAGATATTCATGGCTGTGCGGCATTTGATGTTCAAGCCGTATGTACAGGATTTGTTTATGCTTTAAGTGTGGCCGATAAATTTGTTCGTACTGACTCAGCAAAGTGTGCGTTGGTTATTGGCGCTGAAACGTTATCTCGAATTGTGGACTGGACTGATCGAAATACCTGTGTGCTTTTTGGTGATGGTGCAGGTGCCGTTATACTTGAAGCGAGTGATACCCCCGGTATCCTGTCAACCCATTTACATGCTGATGGTGAGTATGAAGACCTGCTGAATGTTAATTACGGCGTTTCGACTGCAGCCAACCTAATTATAGACGGCACCGGTGGTATTCAGATGAAAGGAAGCGAAGTGTTTAAGATGGCAGTAAATACGTTAGGTCGTATTGTTGATGAAACTTTGGCTCACAATAATATGGAAAAGTCGGATATAGACTGGCTGGTTCCGCATCAGGCAAATATTCGTATCATCAACGCTACTGCGAAAAAACTTAAAATGTCGTTAGATAATGTTGTGGTTACGGTCAATAAACACGGTAATACATCAGCGGCCTCTGTGCCTTTAGCGTTAGATGTAGCAGTACGCGATGGTCGAATCAAGCGTGGTGAAACATTATTATTGGAAGCTTTTGGTGGTGGTTTTACCTGGGGTTCAGCGTTAATTAAATATTGATTATCAGCGTAGTTTTAGTATCGCATTATTAGCGGGTATACCTGTACTTATGCTGTTAAATTCTTAATGGTGTTCTGTGTTTTTCATCAAAAAATTATTACAACTTGTCATTGTGGAAATAATGTTATTTGGATATTAGTATCTTTTAGTTTTACATTATAGGTGATAAATAAGATTCAAAATTAAACAAATAAAATATACAATATAACACTTTATAATATTTAAATTCAATAGGTTAAATATTATTATTAAAGTTATTTATTATGGTGTGTATGAGCTTGTATAAAAAAGTTATAAGATGCGTGAATTGAGTTTGTTCAATTTTACAAGCAGTAAAATGTTTGAGATCTCGATCTAGCAAAATATCTTTATTGCTAATTCTACAATTGCCTACTACAGTTAAATTTGTTTATACCTAACATCAATAAATAACGTGTCAAATTGAGGACTCAATATGAAAATAAAAAGAATAGATAGTCGAGTTATAACAGGCATTACTTTCACTGCTTTACTTATATTATCTGGTTGTACAATAACAGACGTTACTTCTAGCACCAGTGGTACGTTGGATACCGTTACACCAGATGTAACGTTAAATCGATTTGTTGATGTACGCTTAGCCTCAATTCAGAAAGAAGCCGCGAAAGGTGAGGGTGAAAACCTAAATGCACTTGCAGAATTAATGGGCAAAAATGACAAACAAGCATTTTCATTGTGGGTACACAAAAACTATGATGAGCTGTTTTCTAATCTCGAGCAACCGTCACAGTTGATATCTAGAATAGAAATACGAGGTAATGATTTAATATAATTTTACGTTTAAGTTTTATGAAAAACGCTACGTTAGTAGCGTTTTTTTTGCTTATTTTTTAATTTTTTTCTTTAAACTACATTAACTTACAGTAATATTCTAATTTAAAAAAAGTATAAATTTTGTATTGTTTTCTATAATCGTGCTGATATACAATTGGTCTTCCAATTAAATGAAGATGGAGCAGTAATGGCAGATCGTGAAACGGGTACGGTAAAGTGGTTTAATAATTCTAAAGGATTTGGTTTTATTGAAAGAAAAGATGGCGAAGATGTGTTTGTACATTTTAATCAGATACGTGGTGATGGTTACAAATCATTGGCTGATGGTCAGACAGTAGAGTTTACTGTTGTTAAAAGTGACAAAGGCTTTCAGGCGGAAGACGTCTCTCCTTGCTAGTCAGGGTGTAAGTACCCTGTATAACTGATCATTGCTGATTAAGTTATACATATAGAATAAAGTTTTTAGCGGGTAGTAATTCGCTGAGTCTCGTTAGTATCACTAAAGGTTTTCTTTTGTGCGATTTTGTAGTGTGCCTATTTAAAAAATAAGTGTAGTTAATAAATTTGTCTTTTTTGTCAGTCGGTTTATTAGGAGCGACGGCTATCTGATTATTTTAAACTTCCTGTGCGCGTACAATCATTTCATCTGCATGCGCTAGAGATTGCTCAGTAATTTCCACACCGCTGAGCATGCGCGCAATTTCCTGGCGTCGCTGATTCTTATCCAGTGTTACAACCTGACTTGTCGTCTGTTTATTCGATGTTTGTTTTTCAACGCGGAAGTGAGTATGCGCCTGCGATGCTACCTGTGGAAGATGAGTGATGCAGAGAACCTGATTACTGTTGCCTAGTGCTCGCAAATGTTGACCAACTATTTCTGCGATACCACCACCGACACCACTGTCTACCTCGTCAAATATCAGTGAAGGGATTTTACTGTTATTGGCAATAATCATTTGAATTGCCAGGCTTATGCGTGCTAATTCTCCGCCCGAAGCAACACGCGATAATAGTTTGCATGGTTGACCGCTGTTAGCGGTAACGGTGAACTCGATTTTATCAAGCCCATAAGCGGAGTGTTTGGCTGTCGGTGTGATTGCAATTTCAAATTTGCCGCCGTTCATGCCCAGTGTTTGCATTGACTGCGTAATGTTTTTGTTCAGTTTTTTTGCTGCCTTTAGACGGCTGCTTGTAAGTTTTTTACAGCTTAGAATATATTTTTTTTCAAGTTTTTTCTGTTCGATACTTAGTTCGTCAAGCCGTTCGTCAACGTGATCAATAGCATCCAGTTCGTTCTGCAGTTTTTCATGTAAGGCATATAGCATTTCCGGTTCGACACGGTGCTTGCGAGCGAGATCAATGATGTTTTGAATACGTTGTTCGATAGTTGCTAGCTGAGATGGATCCAGTTCGATGTTGTCGCCATAATTTTGTAGTAGCGACACACTTTCGTCGATGTGAACTAATGCTTCAATTAACATTTCACACACTGTGGAAAAACGTTCATCGTATTCACTGATGTCGGTGAGTGAATTGATGATACGTGATATCGAAGATTGTACGTTCGTATTTTCTTCTTCACTTAACAGGTAGTTCGCTTGTTCAATGGTGCTTTGTAGTTTTTCAGCATTAGCCATGCGCTTATGCTGAGTGTTCAATGACTGGTATTCTTTGTCTTCTAATGCGAGTGTATCTAACTCCTGAGTCTGAAAACGTAATAGATCCAGACGATCATTTTGTTCATTGCTGCTTTGCTGAAGGTGTTGCAACTGATCTTCAACAAGTTTTAATTCGATGTACAACTTGCTTACTGCTTGTATCATAGGAGCGTGGCTTGCTGAATCGTCGAGTAATTGACGTTGCACAGAACTTTTCATTATCGATTGATGTTCATGCTGGCCATGTATATCGATGAGCATTTCGGCCAGTTCACGGATAATCTGTAGATTGACGGGAGTGCCGTTTACATAAGCGCGGGATCGTCCATCCTTTGCTATCCGGCGACGTAATATGCATTCAGCATCAGCATTTAACTCTTGCGAGACTAGCCAGCTAGAAACGTTATCTAGTTGATGGATATCAAACTCAGCAACGATCTCAGCGAAGTCACAAGCTTGTTTGATACTGTCATTATCTGCACGATCGCCAAGTACCAGATTAAGTGCGCCGAGTAGAATAGACTTTCCTGCACCCGTTTCTCCGGTGAGGGCGGTTAGGCCATCGTTAAAATCCAGTTCGAGTTCATCGATGATGGCGAAATTTTTGATGTATAAATGTTTTAACATGTTGTCGATTGATCGTTATTTCAATCAGGGGAGTTATTCAGTTATTTGTTTATTCCAATGTAATTTTGCTCGTAAGATCTCAAAATAATTATGATGTTTCGGGTGAAGCAAGGTAATGGTGTCTGCTTTGCGTTGTACTTTAATGTGGTCACCAACTTTTAGGTCCATGGATAGTTGACCATCGCATGTGGCCTGAGCAATGCCTTCTTTTGTGTCACAAACCAGGATATCAATTTTCGAATCGGAATTAACAACCAGTGGTCGACTACTTAGTGTGTGTGGTGAGATTGGCACTAGCGTGATGGCATCTAAGGTGGCGTGTAAAATTGGCCCACCTAGCGATAATGAATAAGCAGTTGAGCCTGTTGGTGTAGCGATTACGATTCCATCCGCACGTTGATGATTTACAAATAAGTCATTTATCTTAATTTCAAATTCCATCATGCGTGCGACATTGCGAATATGTACGACAACATCATTTAATGCATCGCCTTCAAAGATGGTCTTGTTGTCACGTAATACCTGTGTCTCCAGCAGAAAGCGCTGCTCTTCTCGGTAAGAGCCATGTAAAATTTCTTTGAGAGAATCTTCAAGATCGTCGGGTAAAATATCGGCAAGAAAACCTAAGCGACCAACATTGATACCTAGTAAGGGTACCTGCGCATGAGCCAGTGAACGCGCTGCGTTTAAGATAGTGCCATCACCGCCAACGACAATGACGAGACTGCATAGTTTTCCTATCTCTTCATGATTAGCCTTTTCAATCTTACCTTTGACTAAATTATCTGGTATTTGTTCGTCCAGAATTATGTTGCAGTTTTTTTGTGTTAAAAATTTTATTAATGTTTGTAGTGTGCTTTTTACAGATGATGCGTGTGGCTTTATGATGATGCCGATGCAGCTAAATTTTAAATTTTTCAGATCACTTTTCATGAGATTACACTAGCATTGAATAATAATAATGGAAAGCTGCTATTTCATTAATTCTGTGTGTCATTTTTTAGTGCGTAGAGTAAGTCCAGTGCTGCTTTAGGACTTAGCTCGTCGATATTTAGTTCCTGCAGTTTTTCGATAACGGGGTGAGGACGGTCGCTGAACATTTCAAACTGACCTGATTCTTGATGATTGCTGACGGCCTGGTTTTCCAGTTCGACTAACTTGTTTTTTGCTAGCTTAATAACTTGCCTAGGAACGCCGGCGAGCTGCGCAACTTGTAATCCATAACTCTGGTTGGCAGGACCTGGTTTTACGCTATGCAGAAATACAATTTTTTCACCATGTTCAACAGCATCGATATGAATATTTTTGATGCCACGAACTTCATCGGGTAGCGCGGTTATTTCAAAATAATGCGTGGCAAACAAAGTATAAGATTTGTTTACGGTGCTTAAGTGAT
>JAESSQ010000042.1 GCA_016764035.1 Gammaproteobacteria bacterium | reverse complement strand
AGATACTTCTACTTTCTGTTTTTACAACAATCGTATTTTTATTATCCTGATTTTCATCCGCTGCATAAGCAGGCAAAATCAACGAGAATTGTAGCAACATTATAATTATTAAATTTTTCATCATCTCTACCTCAAATAACATCTAACCAAAATTTTTGTACTTTTACTTTACGCCTATATTTTGTATCTTCTTTCGTCTTCCTGTCTTGAACCAGGTCACAGTTATATCGTATTGTTAGGACATAAACTATAAAACTGTGATGCGATAGACAATTAATTTATCAAATTATTTACTGAGCAACTTTATATAACCGGAAAATCTTGATGTCACACTTTCATCAACCATTGTGGCTTCTTCATATTTATTACTGGCAAAGGACAGGTTACCGAGTTGATAATTCGCCATCGAAATATTCATTTTAATGCCTGCATCATTCGCTGAAAGTTTTTCAGCATAGCTATAATTCTCTATGGCTCGCTCATAATCTTTCTGTGTAAAATAAATATTACCTCGATTATTAAACACCGCACTATTGTCGGCATCAAATGTAAGAATTTCGTCGAACTCACGATTAGCCGCATCATATAAACCATATTTTGCATAGATAATAGCAACCTGTAATCGCGCACGCACATTATCTTCATCCATACTTACCAATGCTCGATAAGGTGTGACCAGTCGATCAAGACTTTTCTCTAGCAATATTTCAGTTTCACGTTGCACCATTGATTGAACACGAAGCGTTTCAGGCATAGCTATCGAATACGGTGCAGGTTTAAGTGTTACCGGTTTAAATTTCTTCCAGGCATCACCTAACAAAACAACATTTACTTTATTTTCTTTATTAAATTTATGATATTTACTCGCCCCTTCTGCCCATGCTTCAGAAAAACTTTGGCCTATCATTGTCGCTTCGATGGGAATCCATACTTCAGCGTCACGGATAATCAGTAAATCATCATCAAGGCTTATTAGATGTCGTTCATTCTCTGACAACCCGGTATTAAACATCATCAACAGATGCCCTGGCACGTCAATAATAGCGGTTTCTATACCTAAGTTTTCCAGGCTGGCACTAAGTAAAACAGACAGATCGTCACAATCTCCACTTTTTAACTTTAATGTTTCTCTAGAGAACTGCACATAATCAACCGTCGATTCGGTTACCTCAGAATAAGGACTGTTGGGGTCGGCCACATAATTAATGCCGTGCGCACCATATATATCAAACAGTGTCATTGCCGTTAATAAGCTTCGATCAACCGCATCAGCTTTCACTTTGTTCTCATTCAGTGATTGGCGCACAAAATCCCGCAACAGATCATCTTTTGGTGTCACAAAAGCACCTATCATATTCAAGTCTTTCCAGACGATGGCATTCTTACCGTATATCGTCATCGGCTTGGTCATGCGAATTGCATCATTTTTATTATGCCTGGCAAAATTAACAGCCACTTCAACTTGCACACCGGTATCTTCATCGATATCAAGAATACGATTATTAAAAATTGCATTTAACTCAAGCACAACAGAACCATTGGCCTTCAACAATGGGATATCCAATGTGTAAGGGAAATCCATATAATCTTTAATGCTAAATCGTAACTTAAGATCTTTATAATCCAAATCACCACCGTTTTCGATGGTTACTTTACCTATCGGATTATTGATATATTGTTTATAAGCTGCAGAAAAAACACGATCCAGTGCTAAATCTTTGATAATCACTTTCGGTGCATTTTTGTCAAATTCGATGGCACTTTTTTTCTCCGCATAGGCTGTATCCAGTGCTAATTTATTTTCTACACTAGGGTCCAATACAATGGCTTTATCTAAAGAGATAATGGCTTCATCATAGGCACGTCGAGCCAGATACATCGTTGCCATCAACACATGTGGCTCAGCCGATGTTTTATCAAGCAGTATGGCTTTATCTAACGTTGACTGGGCAGCGCCAAATACACCATTTTCAACATAGATAGCTCCCAGCCGCGTATTTAATTTTGCCGAATTTTTTTGCTTGGCCATTGCCTGTTTTAGATAATCAATTGCTTTACCGTTTTTGCCCTGCTTATTGAAAATTTCCGCTTGTAACACCAATACATCTATATTTTTCGGCTCTAGTTTGGCTGCACTCGCAGCACTACCCGCCGCCTTGTTATATGCTTTTGCTTTAAGTAAAGCCTGTGATAACTGGAGTTTTGCAACAAAGTCATCGGGTTTCAGTAGGCTTGCGTTAAACAGGTTAACAGCAGCTTTCTCATAATCACTGTCTTCAAGCTCGAGAGCGCCTAGTCGGTACGCTGCGGCAAAAGACTTGCTATCACCTTCAACAGCTTTTTCCAGTGCAGATTTCACCTTACTTTCCTGATTCATCTGCAGGTAGGTGTCTGCCAAGGCTAACCATGCTGTCGAGTTTGATTTATCTGCTCGCGTCGATTTACTCAGCGACAATAATGCCTGAGGAAAGTCACCCGTCGCATAGGCAGTTATACCTAGTAGATAATGCCCTTCTGTTTCCGTATCACGCTTACCTGCCAGTTTTATCGCGATATTTTTTACATTAGCGTAATCTTTTTGTGCCAGATAACTCTTAGCGATGGCTAGCTGTGTTTTATCATTTTTTGTACGATTATTTTTTACATCAATTGCCAGTGATTTTTTAAACCGTTCGATAGCTTCAAGATGCCTGCTATTGCTTGCAGAAGAAAGGCTCTGATACGCAAGTCCGCTCTGATACCAAACAATTGCATCATTAGGTGCGATATTTTCAGCAACGGTAAATTCAGCTATGCCTTTGTCCACAAGGCCCAATTTTATGTAAGCCTTACCCAGTAAAAAATGCGCCTTTATGTTATTTTTATCTTGCTTAATCGCTTCTTCCAGACAATCAATAGCGCCGATTGCGTCACCCAGATCCAAACTTAACTCGCCACAATATACAATGGTATCGATACTTGCCGTTTCACTGGCGATGAGACGATCGACCACTGCTTTAGCAGCAACATATTCACGGTTTTCTACGAGCGCTTTTATCTGTAAATTATTGGCCTCAATTTTAAAACCTTCAATCAAACTTAACTCTGTAAAGTAAGCCAATGCGGTAGGCGTGTCGTTCAACGCCAATGCTGTTAGTCCAAGATATTTAATGACACCACCATGTAACTTATCTTCTTTGTATGATGCCGTTAATATCGTTTGCGCCTGCTTATAGTTACCTTCTATGTAACGGGCATAACCCGTCTGAAAAACATCTTCACGAATATTGGATGGCTCACTCTCAACACTAAATCCACTGATTGCGCTGATACGGTAAAAACGTGGCGTACTCGCACCTTTATTTTCAATCGTGGCGGTTATACCGGATACGTCTGTAATGTAAGTATACGTGCCCTGTTTTTCTCTGGAGCCGTATACTTTATAGCGACTGGTATAACTACCAGGTACTTTATTCCAACTTAATTGAATGTTTTTTATTCCACCGCGAACTTTTAAACCTCCCGGTTTTGACGGTAACTGTTTAAACTTATAATTTTTTACTGCTTGCAGCTCTTTGTCATAAACACTGACAATGGTTTTATTCGCCGGCGGTATGGAAATGGAAACTGGCTCGTTCAAACCAACGCGACTATCTACCTGCGCGCCAAAAGAAACAACTTGTGTCGGCCCACTAAATACCTGTATCGTTGTTTCATTATCTTCCGTCGCTGCCAGCACGTACAAGTTTGAGTCTGCATCAACAGCAATATCATAGAGCTCTACGTAAGCATCTGGCTGACCTTTTTTACCACCAATTCGGTACAATAATTTCCTAACAGGATCAAACACCAGAACCTGTTTCGTCCCACTATCAAGCACGAACATGTTATTACTGTTATCGATAACAACACGCACAGGCTCCTGAAATATCACATTTTCAGAATCTTGTGGATTTGCAATTTTATCCAGATAGATACCATCACGAGAAAATATTTGAATGCGCGCATTTCCTGTATCCGCCACATACACTTTGTCTTTTGTCAGAAACAGACCTTCTGGTGAATCAAATTTACCCGGCGCTTTTCCAGATCTACCAACCTCAAAACGCATACGACCATCAAGTTTGTAAAATTTTAGTTTTTCATCATCAAGTAGAACAACGTCCTGATCATCTATTGCTGCGGCATTAAGGTCAGAGAAATCCCCTTTAAAATCGATGACTTTTTTACCCGAACTTTTATAAGTGGAAACTTTATCATTCTTCGAATCGAGACATAACACGTTACCACCACGTAAACGGTAAGCCACCGTGCAGTTAAGTTTAATTGAACGTTCGTACGCCACCGTAGGCAGATAAAATTTTTCAAGAGGCTTAATGTTATTGCCAGGCAGGCGATATATTTCGATTTTTTTATTGTCGATATCGGCTATCGCAATTTTGTTACCAGGTAAAGTCGCCATGGCACTAACTGTTTCAAACTGCCCACGTTGCTCACCTTTACTACCAAAGCTCGAAATCAGTTTTTTAGTTAACCAGTCAATTTGTAGGATGCGACCATTTTCTTTATCTGCCGCATACAACAGACCTTTATCATCGATAGTGATATTAATTATTTCTGTATCGCCGTTTGCAAGCTGATTAAAATCTTTGTTATTAATTCGCTGTAGCAATTTTCCATCATGACTAAATATCGTTACTATGCCACGGTTTCTTTTTTCAAGAACGTAAATACGCTCCTGTAAGTCAACATAGACCTGAACAGGTTCTACGAGACGTTGTTTTTCTTTCAATCCATGCTGACCAAGCACCTTGATAAAAACACCATCAAGACCAAACACAGAAATTCGATCATTACCCTTATCGGCCACATACAAGCGACTATTATGCGACCAATCGATACCCGCTGGTTTATCTAACTGACCATGAGCCGACCCACTTTCACCAAATTTTTGTAATAAATTACCTGCACTATCAATGATCGCTATTTCATCGTCATCATAATTCGCAATCACATAACGGTCGGCATCAATCTTCGTCAGCCCACGAACATCTGTTGCCGCAAAGACTTTTTTCTTACTCAAATCATGATGTGTTACCGTTTGATTAACGTATTTTGATAAAATGGCTCGCTCATTATCTAACACAAGAAGACTACCTTGTTCGCCTGCAAGCAAAGCTGATGTAGCATCTAAGGCATTATGATCAGCCTTGATTGTTATTTCCAATGAAACCGAAGCAAGAACATTCATACTGACACTATAAATCGCAGCCAATATCACCAAAAGAACAGAACGTTTATTCTGCAATAATGTAAAGAATGAACCAGTATGCATCAACATTATCCTTATTTAAAATAGTAATACCGGGTAGTGTTTTTTGTATCAATTAGTTATGGAGGCACGCATTTGATTTACGCTAAAACCATTAGCATAAGAAAAAGATATAACTCGACACTATCTTTTTCTTCCTTGTCGATAGCCGCACAACCATAAAAAAGGTGGCAGTTTATATGTAACAAAATTCTTATATAATCAGTACACCCCTAGTGTATAGTCAATATTTTCTGGAGTTTTAGGTCTGGCCTTAAAAAAACATCAAGCATGACAACCATTCTATTTTTTATGAGGTTTCATCAGCATCATGGATGACAAAAAAGCACACGTCAGCGAACATCTAAATCGACAAATTCGTCTTGAAGAAATTCACTTACTGTACGGTGGCACACCTTTCTCATTCACGGCATCAGTTGTTATTGCCTTTATAATCTATGGTGTTTTACTCAACCACGCTGATTCTCAGGAAAACTTAAATATTTGGCTATTAACCATATTAGGTGTAACGATTGTTAGAAGTGTCGAAAGTTATCGGTTTTCAAAACAGGACAAAAGCCAACAGCTAAAAAATAGTTGGCGAATCCGATTCTTCATAGGCACGGGGATTGCCGGCACGTGCTGGGGCTTGCTACCCTGGTTAGGCTATTCTTCCAATGTTGAATATATTGCTTTTATTATTGTTTGTCAGGTAGGTGTTATTGCCGGCTCCCTTTCGACCTTATCTTATCGTTGGGAAACAATGGTTCTGTTCCTGGTACCATCCAGTCTATTACTTATTCTCAGGCTTGTTATCGACGACCAGAACTTTTCTAATGCAACGACTTATGTACTTTGTGTTTTTATCTTTTTTTCATTATCCGCCGGTAGACGTATTTTCAACAACACACAACAAAATATTCGTTTACGTATTGAAGCCGACAACCGCGAACACGCTATAGAGTTACTGCATCAAAAACAAGTTTTACACATACAAAACACACCTCTCGCGATTATCGAATTTGATATCGACCTTAATGTTTGCGAATGGAATAAAGCAGCTGAAAATATATTTGGTTATTCTCACAATGAAGCCATTGGTGAAAATATCATGCGACTTATTCTGCTGCGCAACAGCTCAACAGAAACCGAACAAGTATGGCAACGATTACTTAACCGCGAAGCTGTGATTGGGGAAACCGTCGAAAATAAAACCAAACTTGGCAATTCTATCTTCTGCCAATGGTTTATTACCCCTTTAACCAATAGCAGCAACAAAATTGTCGGTATCGCCGCTATGGCGCTGGACATCACTGATAAAAAGCAAAATGAAGTCGCTATTCTTAAATCCAAAGAGGAAGCAGAAAAAGCCAATCAGGCCAAATCTGACTTTCTTTCGAATATGTCACATGAATTGAGGACACCTTTGAATGCCATTCTTGGCTTTACGCAATTATTGAAATATGAGAAAGAACTGTCAGGAAAACAGCGCTCCCATATTAATGAAATCGATAACGCTGGTAACCTTCTGCTTGAATTAGTCAATCAGATACTGGATTTAGCCAAGATTGAAAAGGGCCACTTACAGCTATCAATTGAGTCTGTCGCTATTGCTGACCTACTACAGGAATGCCATGCGATGGTAACGCCACTGGCAGAACAAGATAATATTTCACTCAACTTTGAAACATCAAAAGCTTACGTACGTGCTGATTACACTCGTTTAAAACAAGTGCTGCTGAACCTACTAAGTAATGCTATCAAATATAATAAAACTAACGGTAACGTCAACGTCAACGTAATACCACAAACAAACGACACCGTACGCGTGTATGTAACAGATACAGGCAAAGGTATTGCTAAAAATTTGTTACCCGATATATTTCAAGCATTCAACCGTTTAGATGCCTCCGATAATATCCAGGGTACCGGCATCGGCTTGTCCATCAGTAAACAGTTGGTACATATGATGGGTGGTAACATTGGCGTTACCAGCACAATCAATGAAGGCAGTGAATTCTGGATAGAACTTTCTGGCAGT
>JAESSQ010000041.1 GCA_016764035.1 Gammaproteobacteria bacterium | reverse complement strand
CTCTGTACGGTTCATGACAAATGAAAACCCAGAGGACCGTCCAGAACAACACAAAGGCGACATTAAATTTAAATTAAAAATGTGTACTATCTAACTTATAGAATCAGTACGCACATATTGAGATAGCAACAAGCATTCACTTACCCCAAAAAGCACTTATTGCAGCAACGCCTTGAGCTCCGCTTGACCACGCGACTTCTATATCATTTTCAGATACACCACCTAGTGCATAAACAGGTATTGCTAAACCTTCTGCCATGTCCGTGAATTTACGCCAACCCATACCTTGCATATCTGGGTGACTCACTGTGTTTTGTACAGGTGATAGCACAACAAAATCAGCACCCAGCTCAACAGCTTTTAATAACTCTTTAGTCGTATGACAGGACGCAGAAAACAACGCCCGTCGCGGACGCTGCGATAAACTTCTTAACGTTTGACTATCCGCATGAAACCCATCAAATACCAGTGATGATATATCAATTGACGAGATATACTGTTCCGACAAATTAAGCATTAATCTTGCACCTGCACCTGCACATATGCTTGATGCCTGATTAAGTAACGACTGAACTTTAGATTCTTCCATACAGCCATATTTCAGCCGTATCTGAACCAATGTAATACCTGCATCAAGTGACTTTTTAAGTTTTTTGACAAAGTCATTAGTGTCAGTAAATTTTCCCGTAATCAAATATTTGTCGGGTAATTGAATCGATTTTATAATCGCTGTGTTAGCTTTTGGGAAATCGTAATTTGTTAAATTTTCTACAGGAGTCCATTGCACCTTCTGGCCTTCCTGGCCCGTTGCCTCACCTCTATATGACAGCACTTTACGCACATGCAGACAAACCGTTTTATCTTTATAATCGTGTGTAATGGTAAGCATTGGACGAGAACTTATTATTTCAATACCGAGTTCTTCTTTAATCTCACGCTGTAAGGTTTGCTCTATGGTTTCTTTGTCCTCGACTTTACCACCAGGAAACTCCCACAAACCGCCCTGGTGTACATCTGAAGGACGTAAACTTATACAAACCTCATTCGTCTGGTTTACGATAACGGCGACAGCCACATGCACGATATCAGACATAGTATTTTATACTTTATGCGTCAAAGAAAAATCAGGAACGGTACTCAGCATTTATACGAATATATTCATGCGATAAATCTGTTGTCCATATTGATGTTGAAACATTACCTCGACTTAAGCTCACCTTAATTGTTATTTCTTCCCTGTTCATAACGCGTTGACCTTGTTCTTCAGTGTAACCCGCATCAACACCACCCTCACGCACGATACATACTTCATCAAGAAATAAATTGACGCCAGTTATATCTAATTGCGAAACACCTGCTCGGCCAACAGCAGCAAGTATTCTTCCCCAATTAGGATCACTGGCAAACAGCGCTGTTTTTACCAGTGGCGAGTGCGCAATGGTGTATGCAACATCTCTTGCTTCCTCTTTTGAGCTAGCCTGCTCGATCGTAACGGTAATAAATTTTGTTGCGCCTTCACCATCGCGAATGATGGCTTGCGCCAGTTGCAGACAAATATCATTCAATGCATCGATAGACACACGCGCATTTATCGAGTGCTTTTCAAGTTGTTTATTTCCTGCTTTTGCTGTGGCAATCAATACACAGGCATCATTGGTTGAGGTGTCACCATCGACTGTAATTGAATTAAAACTGCCCTCTACTGCATCAGACAGACACTGTTGTAAAAAGTCACGTTCGATATCAGCATCAGTCGAGATAAATGCTAGCATAGTAGCCATATTCGGGCAGATCATACCAGAGCCTTTGGCTATGCCACTCATTGTGACCTCGCAACCATCAAGTACAATAACTTTTGATACGGCTTTGGCGACTGTATCTGTCGTCATTATTCCTGCGGCGGCGGCTGACCAATTGTCTTCCGATAAATGGCCAACTATTCTACGAATACCTGCTTGCATTGTTGGCATAGGTAATTGTTCGCCAATAACGCCTGTGGAAAAAGGTAATATTTGATTTACTGAACAGTCAAGTTGCTCGGCGAGGTATTTACAACTTTGTATCGCATTTTCCATACCTGCATCACCTGTACCTGCGTTTGCATTTCCGGAATTAATTAGCAGAGCACGAGGTTGTGAATGTGCCAAATGTTTTTTAGCAAGCGTCACTGGTGCTGCACAAAATACGTTTTGCGTAAAGGTGGCTACACACGTCGCATTATCATCAAAGCTAAAAATAACCAGGTCATCCGTGCCACTTTTTTTTATGCCCGCAGCCAACGAAGCAAGTTTTATCCCTGAAACTGCAAGTATCTCACCTGGTTCGGTTAGTCCTACAGCCATTAAAAACACATCCTTTGTATAAGCAAGACGTAATTATTACGATGACTCATGGTTTAACTTAATTTACCGTGACACTGTTTAAACTTTTTACCAGAACCGCAATAACAAGGCTCATTACGGCCAATTTTTTTCTTAGTTCGATGATAGGGTTGTGGAACCTCACCTTCTTCAGGATCATTCGTTTCGGGTGGTTCATCTTCAACAGGCTGCTGCATCGCTGCTGCATCGGCATGTTGATAATTGACATTTTCTACTTGTGGATTTTCGCTTGCATCAAGTTGTTCCACCTGTTCATTTGACTGTATTTTAACTTTGGTAAGGACGGTAACTACGTCAAACTTGATACGTTCAAGTAATTCTGTAAACATTTCAAATGCTTCACGTTTATATTCCTGTTTAGGATTTTTTTGTGCGTAACCACGTAAACCGATACTCTGTCGTAGGTAATCCATCGCAGCCAAATGCTCTTTCCACAATTTATCAAGAACATTGAGCATGATATGTTTTTCGTAATTACGCATACCTTCTGCGCCAACCAATTGTTCTTTTTCTACATACTCATCAACAGCAACAGCCAGTATTTTGCGGCGTAAGCCTGCTTCATCAAGCATATTGTCCTGCTCGAGCCAGTCAGCTATTGGTAACTTTAATGCAAAATCTTCGTTCAATACGTTTTCTAGACCATCAATATCCCACTGCTCGTCAAGACTGCCATGTGGGATGCATGAAGTAATAACATTATCGAAAACTTCATCACGAATAACTTTGATGGTTTCTGACAAATCAGCCTCAGCCATCATTTCGTTGCGTTGTCTATATATGACTTTACGTTGATCGTTGGCAACGTCATCGTATTCAAGTAACTGCTTACGAATATCGTAGTTATGACCTTCAACTTTTCGCTGAGCATTTTCGATAGCGCGATTAACCCAGGGATGTTCTATTGCTTCACCATCTTCCATGCCAAGCTTTTTCATCAAGGCACTAACTTTATCCGACGCAAAGATACGCATTAAGTCATCTTGCAATGACAAATAAAAACGACTAGACCCAGCATCTCCTTGGCGACCTGAACGACCACGCAATTGGTTATCAATACGACGAGACTCATGGCGCTCACTGCCTATAACGTGTAAGCCGCCTGAATTTAAAACTAACTGATGTCGACTATCCCAGTCTTCTGTTATCTGTTTAAGCTTGTTTTCATCAGCATCAGAATTATTGGCAAGTTCCACTTCCAGGTTGCCACCGAGGACAATATCGGTACCACGACCTGCCATGTTTGTAGCAATAGTTACTGCGCCAGGACGACCCGCGTTTTCAATAATATTCGCTTCATTTTCATGTTGTTTGGCATTTAAAACATTGTGTTCGATCTTCTGTTTTTGCAGAAGTGTAGATAGATGTTCAGAAACCTCGATTGAGGCCGTACCAACCAATACGGGCTGTTTCCTTGCTACACAATCTTTTACATCTTCAACAATGGCATTATATTTTTCAGCTGGTGTTAAAAATACAAGGTCAGTATGATCTGAGCGCACCATGATTTTATTGGTTGGTATTAATACCACTTCGAGGTTATATATTTGCAATAACTCTTCAGCTTCGGTATCTGCGGTACCCGTCATACCTGAAAGTTTATTGTATAACCTGAAATAGTTTTGAAATGTTATGGATGCCAGCGTCTGATTTTCATTCTGGATAGAAACACCTTCTTTTGCTTCTATCGCCTGGTGCAAGCCTTCTGACCAGCGGCGTCCCTCCATAGTACGACCGGTAAACTCATCGACGATTATTACCTGATTATTACGAACGATGTAGTGAACATCTTTTTCAAAAAGTACCGATGCCCGTAAAGCAGAATTTAAATAATGTACAAGATTGATATTGGTAGCACTGTAGAGCGAATCATTCCCATCAAGGATACCTTCTTCGACCAGAATTTCTTCGATACGCTGATGGCCTTGCTCCGTTATATGGACGCTTTTATTTTTTTCATCAACCGAAAAATCACCTTCTTCAGCTTCTTCTTTTGTGGTTTCGCGCCCTTGCTCAAGATTGGTGACAAAGTTTTTAAACTTAACATGCAAGTCACTACTTTCACCCACTGAACCAGAAATAATTAACGGTGTTCTAGCCTCATCGATTAAGATGGAGTCCACCTCATCCACAATGGCAAAAAAGGGCGATCTCTGTACCTTCTCATCAGCTGTAAAAGCCATATTATCGCGCAGATAATCAAAACCGTATTCGTTATTTGTGCCGTACGTTATGTCCGCTGCATACGCCTGCTTTTTAGCAACATGATCCAACCCCGAAATACAGACACCCGTTGTCATGCCTAAAAAGCTATATAGTTTTCCCATCCATTGAGCATCACGTGTCGCCAGATAATCATTCACCGTTACTACGTGAACACCTTCTCCTGGCAGCGCATTAAGATAAGCGGCTAGTGTGGCCACCAGTGTTTTACCTTCACCCGTACGCATCTCTGAAATCTGGCCATTGTGCAACACCATGCCACCGATAAGCTGCACATCGAAGTGACGCATATTAAATACCCGTCGCCCAGCTTCTCTCACCGTGGCAAAAGCCTCAGGTAAAAGTTGGTCCAGGGTTTCTCCCTTTGGGTTTTCCTCAGATAACAGGCGGTTACGAAATTCCTGTGTTTTATCAGCGAGTTGCGTATCGCTTAATGCAGCAAATTCAGCCTCTAGTGCATTTATTTGATTAACTACTTTACGATGTTTTTTTATCAGCCGATCATTTCGACTACCAAACACCTTTTTAACGGCATCCAAAATCATTTTTATTATTAACTCTTTGTGACGGGATTATTATGATGTGTAGGCAAAAAATATCTCTTTCGCAAATTACCATCATAGTAAAAAATACGACGTATTATGCCTTAGAACCACTGATGGGTCATTTAAATATTAAAGATTATTACTCAGAAAGCATTGCAAAAATTATTGTCTGGTTGATTATTTTAGCGCTACAAATTTTGCAGGATTGACCTGTCTATTATTTTTAAGTACTTCAAAGTGAACATGTGGGCCTGTGGAGCGACCAGTTGACCCCAT